>JAKADW010000023.1 GCA_021820165.1 Bacillota bacterium | reverse complement strand
CGCAGTAGGCGCTGTATCGGGCGGCGGAAAGGCCCCCCAACCTCCCAGCGCTTAGCCGAGCGCCTAGCGGCGTTGCAGGTTTTATTCTTTGACGACTATGATCTAGAGGGGCCTGCCACCCCCTCTAGCGATTGTCGCAGATATCGTGGCCCAGTTGGCGCCCGAACACCGAACAGTGAGTGAAAAGACTCGATCCATCCTGTATAGCTACGCAGGCCGGTACAAGAATCCTTGTCCCAACGGTACGCCTAAGAGTCGAAAAACCTCAGCATCTTCATTGGTTTCGATTCCTTCGGCCACAACCATGGCTCCAATTTGCCCGGCAAAGCGAACCAACGTTTCGACCAATAATTGCCGCACTGGACGGGCCCGGGTGAGCTGGACAAATTCCAAGTCTAGTTTGAAAAACTCGGGCACCAAATCAGCCAACAACGCAAGGTTGCTGTATCCGGTGCCCACATCATCAACAGCGAAGCGAAATCCCCGTTGCCGAAGCTCCGCCACAGCCGTGTAGAACCGAGCCGGATCGGCAATTTGCTTTTCCGTCACCTCGAGGACCACGCGGCCAGAAATGATGCCGCTGGACTCTGTCCACTGGGACAATCTTTCAGCCGTCACCCCACCCATTTCCAAAGTCTCCGGCAACAGGTTAATGAATAGGAGGGCATCCTGGACGTCCTTCATGGGAAAATTTTCGATGGCTCTCTGACAGCACAACGCATCCAATCGCGGCCCCAGAAATTCCCTTTCGGCGATTTCAAACAGTGTGACCGGGCTCGCAAGATAGGGAATGGGGCCACGACTAAGCGCTTCGAAGCCGACCGGTTGAGATCCGGAAAATGGCATCACCGGCTGGTAAATGGTATGCACCGAACCGGTTTCGAGCATGCGATGGAATTCGCGCATCGTGCGCCGTCCAATGGTTGAATGAACCATGGAGAACCTCCTTGTTGGAGACTCGATTCGACATGTTCCCACGAGTTTCCTGTCCCTCGACCAAAATTTCTCGAAAGGCAACTATACTGTTTCAATCACCATGGCAATCCCTTGACCCCCGCCAATACAGAGCGAGGCCAGTCCATAATGGTTCTTCGACCGCGACAGCTCATGGGCCAGTGTCAGTAAAAGTCGCGCTCCTGAAGCGCCCACTGGGTGACCGAGCGCGATGGCGCCGCCATGTACATTGGTCCGCTCCCGATCCAGTCCCAGCTCGCGCTCAACCGCCAAATATTGGGCGGCAAAGGCTTCGTTGATTTCCACCCGTCCCATCTCAGAGAGATCCAATCCAGCCCGCTCCAAGGCCTTCCGGGAGGAAGGCGCCGGACCAATCCCCATGATGCGAGGGTCGACACCAGCCACCGCATAGCTGACAATGCGGGCCCGAGGACGAAGCCCATGAGCACGCACGAAGTCACCCGTCGCCACCACCAACATTGCCGCCCCATCGTTAATCCCCGAGGCGTTGCCTGCGGTCACCGTCCCCCCCGCTTGAAAAGCGGGCTTGAGACGTTGGAGGCCCTCCACCGAGGTGCCCGGGCGGATGTGCTCATCGCGATCCACCATCTTGACCGTCCCCTTGACCGTCACCGGAACCGGGCATATCTCCTCACTAAAAATCCCCGCCACCTCCGCTTCGTGGGCCCGGCGGTGGGAGAGAGCGGCAAAGGTGTCTTGTTCTTCGCGAGAAATTTCATAGTCTCGGGCGAGATTTTCGGCCGTCACGCCCATACCGAGTCCACAACCCAAGTCGGTCAGCGTCGAGGTGAGCGTGTCATCCAAATCGGGGGGACCATTTTTGATACCCCAGCGGCTATTGCGAAGGGCATAGGGCGCTTGACTCATATTTTCCGTGCCGCCTACCAACGCCACCTGGCCATCCCCTAGAATCAGCGCCTGGGCGGCCGAAACCACCGCTTGGAGACCCGATCCGCAGAGGCGATTGACGGTTAGGCTGTCGGCTTCGATGGGCACACCGGCATTGAGGGCGATGTGGCGGGCCAGATATGCGAAGTCCGAGGTCGAAGGCAATACCCCTCCAACGACAGCGAAATCCACGGCCTCCGCCGGAACGCCCGCATCCTCTAGTGCGGCTTTAGCGGCCAGTGTTCCTAGTTGAACCGCATCCACATCTTTTAAACTTCCGCCGTAGCTTCCGAAAGGCGTTCGTTTTCCTCCTAAAAGGTATAGCTCCGTCTCACGTGATGTTAGCATGATTCCCCACCCTTTCTATGACCTGGGTCATTCTCAACCTGGGTTGACCGCAATGGATATGATATGATGTCACGAGAAACGAGGGACTAGGGTTGGACGCCAAGAGTTTTCGAGAGACACTCGGTCAATTTGCCACTGGGATAACCGTCGTGATTAGCCGCACCGAGGACAGCCAATATCACGGAATGACCGTCAATTCCTTTACCTCTGTCTCCATCGAACCGCCCTTAGTCCTCATTTGCGCCGACAATCGCTCCGAAACCTTCAAAGCCGTGGAAGCATCCGGTCGCTTTACGGTCAGCATTCTTAGCGAAGACCACCAAGCGTTAAGCCAACAGTTTGCCATCAAAGGGCCGCAGGCGGCCTTGTTTCAAAGTCTGAATCTCCATTGGGGGGCCGACCACATCCCGTATCTTGCGGATGGCTTGGCCTTCCTCGATTGCGCACTCGACCGCATCATCCCCGCCGGGGACCATTTTTTGGTGTTGGCGCGAGGCACTGCTTTCGGCCGGGTGCATCCCGGCCGTCCACTCCTGGATTACCAAAGCCACTACCACCATCTCGAAGCTAGCCCCGAACTACAGGGTTAGGGGGAAGCCCTTCGGCATCCGACACCTCGAATCCTCCTAGAGGGACCTTGCCACCGTTCCTCTGAACCTGGCGCCGAATGGCGGCATGCACAATCGGTTTGATTTTCTGTGGCCGATACACGGTGTAGCCAAGATCCCGCAAAAGCTGTTTCGAGAACCGAACCGGGCAATGCAAAAATTCCACCGTGGTGTTAACCAACACGACCTCCGGGTCGGACCGGTCAACGCTGATAATGACAATATCCTTTTCAGTCACCATGCTGTCCCCCTTACGGGTGAGCTTTAAGATCGTCCAGCATCTCGGCCAAATCTTTCTGGCCACGACGCCGATGCCGTTCGGCTCGGATAATGGTCTCAACCCGTTCTACGCAGTCTTCCAGGTTGTCGTTCTTCACGATGTAATCATATGACTGCGCGTGCCTCACTTGTTCGATCGCGTTCTCCAAACGTCTGGAAAGGTTGTCCACTTCGGAGCGATTCAAAATCCGCCGCTTAAGCTCGTCGAGACTTGGCGGCAAGAGAAAAATGGCGACAACTCGGCGGTGACGGGCCGTGTACTTCAGCCGACCCTTGTAGTCCAGTTCGATAATCCCGTCGTGGTCGGGGACAAATAATTCCTTAGGTGATCCATAGTAATGGTCATGATATACCTGTTCGTATTCGAATAGCTCACCACGATCAATTAACCCACGAAACGTCTCAACGGAAACGAATCGGTAATCAAAGCCATCAACCTCCCCTCCTCGTGGCTCTCGGGTGGTATAGGTCACGACCTTCTGTAAGGTGTGGTCACGCTCTAACAACAGTCGCATGACCGATCCCTTACCTGCCCCGGACGGTCCCGTGAAGATAAAGAGAATTGGCTCCACAACGTCCCCCTCGCTCGTGCTCATGTCTCGAACACCTGCTGTCCTTGTTGCCACGCCTTTAGTGCCTCCTCTTCGATGCGGTCCATGAGTTGTTGCACCGGCACCACATCGCGAATCAGTCCCGTGACTTGCCCGGCCCATACATATCCCTCATCTAAGTGGCCCAACACCGCGCTTTGATAATTGCGCTCACCAGAAATGAGCGGCAATAGGGTCTCTAGCGGAGCCCCCTCTCGCTCGCTCACCAAAATTCGGTCGACATGGGGTGAAGGCAAGGTTCGGCCGGGTCGTCCTAGGGATCGCTCGATGATCGCCGTTTGATGGATGTCATGCTGTATCAGTGCGTCCTTATAGCGCGGATGGGCAATGCACTCACGGGTTGCGACGAATCGGGTGCCCATTTCAATCCCTTCAGCTCCCAAGGCTAATGCCGCCGCAAGTTGTCGACCATCCCCAATTCCACCGGAGGCTACGACGGGAATGTCCACGGCCTCTACCAGGCGCCGTGTTAAGACGAAGGTGCCCACGTCATCCCGGCCAAGATGGCCCCCGCCCTCGACACCCACACCGATGATGACCGACGCGCCCAACGAGGCCGCCTTCTGGGCTGCGCGAACCCCGGCCACCAGCACCATCAGTTGGGCGCCCGCCCGAAGAATCCGGTCTACGTAAGGGGCGGGATTCCCTCCGGTGAGAGAAACCACCGGCACTTTCTCATTGAGAGCTGCCTTAAGTAGGTCGTCTATAGGGCGATGGCCAATGGCGAAGTTAACGCCAAACGGGTATGAGGTCAAGCGCCGGACCGCGGAAATTTCTTCGCGAACCGCATCTGGGCCCTCCAATGTGGTCGCGGTGATCTGACCGAGCCCCCCCGCATTGGACACAGCCGCTGCTAGTTCCGCCCGCGCGAGATAGGCGAGCCCTCCTTGAATAATGGGCCGACGAAGACCCAAGGCCTTTGTCAGTCTGGTGCGCATCAATGACCCAAGACCTCTCGAATGCGCCCGGCCATCTCGGCTAAGGCGTCAGGGTCGGCTGGGGCCTGGCGCGAGAAGTCGAGATCCATCATGCTGTCGGCTGGGATGAGATGCAGGTGCGCGTGGGGTACGTCAAACCCCGCCACGGCCGCACTTACGCGTTCGGCACCGGTGACCATCTGAATCGCCCGGGCAATAGGCTTGGCGAACAGCATTAGGCCGGTCAAGAGGTCATCGGGCAACCAAAAGAACTGATCAATTTCACGTTTGGGAACCACCAAAGTGTGCCCCGGTCGGATGGGTCGAATGTCAAGAAACGCCAAGAACTCCTCACTCTCGGCCACCCGATGACAGGGAATTTCTCCTTGAATGATGCGCGAAAAAATGGACGCCAATGGCCACCCCTCCGGTTCTATGCTTTCATTAGTATACCGCCCGGCATGGTCAAGAAAAAGGATTTCGCCATTTGTCAGGGAATATCCTTAAAAAGAGGTCTTGAGAAGGAGTGGCGCCGATGACGTCGATCCAGCAACGAATTCATGAGGCACTTTCCAATACGGGTACCCGGAAAGCGCGCCAGCGGGGCACCCACGGTATTCGCCAGCGGGTGCCGGAGGTTTTGGCTCGATTCCCAACCCTTCAAGATCGGGTCCGCACGGTCAAAGAACAGGCGCTCGCCCATTTGCCGGATTTGGTTAAAGAGACAGAAAGCCACCTCCTAGCCAACGGATTTCACGTCTTCTATGCAAAAACCGCCGAGGATGCGATCCAATATGTGCTGACGGCTATTCCCGCGGCTAGCCTCATCATTAAGTCCAAGTCCAACATGGCCAAGGAAATTCATCTGCCAGACGCCCTTGTCGCCAGAGGCCACCAAGTGGTCGAAACCGATTTGGGCGACCATATCAACCAACTGCTCAATCGAAAGTCCGGGCACGTACTGATGCCTGCACTTGGGGTGGATATCCCGCAAATTCAATCGGTGTTTCGAACTCGCTACCAGGAGCCCCAACTCGGTGGAAGTCCGGAAGACTTGGTGGCGGCTGCTCGCCGGCACCTTCGCCCTATTTTGGAGGCAGCCCAGGTATCAATTAGCGGGGCTAATGCGATTACCGCCGACGGCGAAGTCGTGTTGATGGAAAACGAGGGCAACATCCGGGCGGTGACCAGCCTTCCCACTCAACATTTTGTGGTGGCAGGGATTCAAAAAATCGTTCCCACTTTGGAGGATGGGATCTCCATTGTCCAAGCCGCCTCACTCTACGGGGTCGGGCAAGACTTCGGCAATTACTGTACGGTCATTTCTGGCCCCGGTCGCGACATCGGTCCCGAGGTGCACGTCGTTCTCGTCGACGATGGCCGGTCGGAGGCCATCCGCCAAGAACCCGAGCCTTTTTATTGCATTAACTGTGGTTCCTGCCTCAATGTATGCCCCGTATTTGCCGAACTAGGGGAAGCCTATGGCGGGGAGCGCATCGGCGGCATCGGAATCATGCAAACGTTTCTCTTAAACGGTGCCGACGTCGCTACCCAAGACGGATTAGATCTCTGCCTGGGGTGCCAGCGCTGTATTCCGGCATGCCCGGTAAAAATCGACACCCCGAAGATTACCAACCGCATGAAAGCGGCTCGACCCGTTCAACCCAACGCGCATATCCGGCGCCGATTTTTGCAATTGGTATTGTCGCAGGGCCAACTGACGTGGTCGCGCCACCTGTTTCAAGTGAGCGGAGCCTTGGGCATCAGCCGCCGCTGGCACCGGCGCGGACAACGGGCTCAAGATTTTATTCCCGTGCCCGACGCGGCCCCCCCGCTCGCTTCCGGAACGGTATTTGCGGCACAGGGAACTCTCCGGGGAACGGTGTGGCTCTTCCCGGGATGCGTAATGGACGCTTGGTATAGAGGCATCCACCATGACACCATTCGCGTGCTCAGGGAAAATGGCTACAGCGTGCGGATTCCCGACGTTAAGGTCTGCTGTGGGGCCCTGCACGAACATGCGGGGGTGCCCGGCCCCGTTGAGTCCCTGATGGCCACAAATGAGGGGGCCTTTCCCGGCACCGACCCGATCATTATCAATGCGGCTGGATGCGGCGCCTTTTTGAAACAGCACGAGAATGACCTCACACCCCGCATCCGCGATTTGAGCGAATTTCTCCTGGAGGTTGGACTAAGACCGCCCCAAGGGCGAAACCGCCTGAAGGTCTCGTATCATAATCCCTGTCACCTGGCTTTTGCCCAAGGCATTGTGGATGCTCCGGTCGTACTACTGAGGACCGCCGGCTTTGAAGTGTTGGATGTCCACGAACAGGAGGCGTGCTGTGGATCCGCGGGCACGTATAATCTTGAATATCCCGACATTGCGTGGCGTCTCGCCCGCGAAAAGGCCGAGGATCTCGACAAGCCGGCTCCGGATGTTATTGTCACCGCTAATCCCGGTTGTCTTATGCAAATCCGTGCCGGCATCGAGGCGATTGGTCATCCCACGCCTGTCGAACACTTGGCCACCATGCTGGCCCGTGCGTATCGAGGTGAGGCCTTATGATCGATCGAATGAAAGAGCGACTTCAGGAGAAAGGGTTTACCGTACGAGAGATTCAATCCCCCGTCGACTTTTTGAAAGCTTGGAACGCCGTCATCGGTCCCCAGCCGAAACCCACGGTTGTGTTGTCTGATCCCATCACCAACCTCTGGCTGGAGCGCTATGACAATATCACCTGGATTCCCGACGACGGAGGTCGGGACGCGGTGTTTTCCGCCGCGATTGGTTTTACCGGGGCGAGCTTCGCCTTAGAAGACACGGGCACCCTACTCCTCGCTGAAAATAGCGGCTATGCACGTTTGGTATCGAACATGGTGCCCTGTCACATTGCCCTCATTCCGGTCAATCACATTGTCGCCAACTGGCAGGAAGCCCTCCAACTGCTACGCCACCCGACCTCCCACATGCCACGTGTCCTCTCGTTTATTTCCGGACCCAGTCAAACCGCCGATATCGAAGGCACACTGATCCGTGGCATGCACGGTCCCATTCGTGTCGAAGCCTGGTTGGTGCCGGAAGCGGACGTGCCGCGAATCCTCACATAGCACGCCCCCAAGAGGGAACGCTAGCCGTGGAGGTGGTCTCATTGGCTCGAGCGACAGTGGCGATCGAAGGACAGTTGTCCCCGTTTGGCCAGCTTCTCCAAGAAGCGGGCTATGACGTCATCCCTTTGAATGACCATGCGCTGTCTCGTGCCCAAGCTATCGTGGTGCAGGGCACAGACAACAATTTCTTGGGGATGGACGATCCGCTTTCCAAGGCACCTGTCATTAACGCCGACGGCATGACCCCGGACCAAGTCCTCGAAGCGGTCGAACGTCGAGCGCTGGCTCGTGGTTAGGGATTCCTCCAAAACGGCGGCCCCGTTCGGGTCGCCGTTTTATCTCCCTTGACGGGCTAATGCCCGAGCAGATGTCCGACCAGGACTGCCCACTCTGAAGGGCGACCACCCGTTAAGTTGATTTCGTCCGAATCCCGGAAGTAGCGGACCATATCCGGCCCCCTCTTCGAGGTCGACGGGCGGCAATCCGATGTCAACCAGCCAGAAGCGCTCCCGACAATTATGGGGTACTCCTAAGCGAACCGCGCCGGCTTCACTCACGGCACCCTCGAAGAGTTGAAGAGTTGAAGCCACGCGTTGCCCACTTGGTACTCCACAATGCCATTGGGCTAATATCTAACCGCTCATACCACGATCTTGCATTCGCCAAATGGAACCAGGAATTCCGCATAGTTGGGCTGGTGGCCCTCAATGGACCGTCCCAACCTCACCTCGTGGAAAACTTTGCGTCATCTCCCTTCGGCCACAATAGGCCTATAATGGCCAAGGGACAAGGAGGTCGATGACCATGATCATGGGTAGCGGAAACGCGGCTTCAGTCAATACCATGACGCTGTTTTTGGTCATTAATCTGGTGATCGGGCTCGGCGTCTTGGTTTTCGGCGGCACCTATCTCGCACGCCGGTGGCAGCACGTGACGCATGCCGAAGACTCCCGGGCACGCGCCATTTTCGTCTACGGGTTGGGTGGTCTCTGGATCCTGGATGGACTCCTACAAGTTCAGCCCTTGATGGTCCGAAGCTTCATTCCCGTGCTAGTCGCTCCGGTGATTCAGGGGCAACCCTGGCTGATAGCGCGCGTCATGTATCTTGGCATGCACCTATGGAATCTTCACCCGATCCTGTTCGATACGCTGGTGGTGTGGCTTCAAATCGGCATGGGTCTCGCCATCGTACTTGGTGGAGCACGAGGTGGGCGGCGCGTCGGCTTAACCCTCTCCATTCTTTGGGGAGTTATTGTGTGGGGTTTCGGTGAAGGTTTGGGATCGCTGTTCTCCCGGGGAAGTCTGCTTCTCGGAAGTCCGGGATCGGCTCTCCTTTATGCGCTCACTGCAGCCGCCTTGTTGATGCCTCCAAGCTTTTGGTCACACATTGGCCTCAATCGTTTGTGGCGGGCTAGCCAATCGATATTTTGGCTTTTTGCCGCGTTTCTTCAGGCCTGGCCGACGAACCAGTGGTGGTTATCGTCCGTCATTTCGCGATACTTTTTAAGTCAAGCTGCGATGCCCCAACCGGCCTGGGTTTCTGGCCCAATCTACGCTATTGCTCGTCTGGCCGGCAGATTTCCGGATGCCGTGAACGGTGCCTTCATTCTCCTGTTTTTAGTGGCCGCCGCATCCTGGCTCGTCGATCGGCGCTTTCGAATTGCCTGGACCGTGACGTTGGTGACCACATTTTTGGTTTGGTGGCTCGGACAAGATTTTGGCGTATTAGGCGGCATGGGTACAGACCCCAACACCGCCGCCCTCATTCTTCTTAGCCTCTTCGCCTTTCGCTTCACCGCGCTATTCCAACGCAAATTCGAACTGTCTGAAACGGGGACGCTGGCTTCGCATGGTCTATGAGAGACGCGACACTCGATTTCGTGTTCCGTGTGGCGGACATGCGCTTTCCCCACCTCAAGAGACAAGATGACCTGCGATATCCGTCGTTCACCTCACCCGTAGGAGCCTCCTGTCAAAGAGCCCTACGACGGAAGTCTTAGGGCTTATACGCCCAAAGACCGAAGACGCATCGTGCCTGTACTTCTATGATAAAAGAAAAAGACGGAGGACATATCCATGATTTCACCGTATCCCTGGCCCTCGGACATCGACCGAGAGCTCCATGCGCTAGAATCGACTCCCATGACGGAACTCGGCCACTGGATTCGCCAGAAGAAATCCCACCAGCAGACCATCCACCTGACGCTTGCTCTGGCTTCGGCCCGTTGGATTGACCATCATGGTCCGTTCATTGGGCACGGAACATTTAACGGTGGGCCCATCCTTCGGGCGGCCTCCATTTTAACCCCGCCCTATCAAAACTTAGCGCTGCTTCAGACTGCCTCCTATGTGGTCGACTTGTTGCATCACCCCAACTATGGCCCTTATACCTTGATGGCCATGGATCCCCTCATCCCCCCACTACCGAAGGATCCCTGCCAATCCTTATTGGAGAGCATCGAATCTGGAGAGAACGTCCTCCGGGCCGAGCATCAATTGGTGGGATTACTCCAAATCGAGTCCATGGACGTTGTCCTCCAACTGTTGCTGGAAGCAGCGCTACGGCAATTCGCCGAAAATGAGCATCGCCTCCTCATTGTCCATCGCGCGGCTCAGTTAATGGATGACACGGAAGGATGGACGTGGGGAGAGCCCTTACTTCGCGCCGCCATCCAGTATCTAGCCTCCCGGCCTCACCCCCATGTTCCCGACGAGGTGTCTCAATTGTCCGCCCTTGAACTCTCACGTTCCTGGTTTCCTGAAACCCGGGACATCGAATTCCTTGTCCGTGCCTTAGTTGACGCCGATTACGGCACCGAGCCGACACTAATTTTAGCCGAGGCAAATAAAGGACGTGGGAGAGAACCCTTGGGCGAAGCCATGTCATTAGCCGGAGCAGAGATACTGGCCCAGTCGGATTTTGACGCGCATGCCGTCACCGGCATTCACGCTGTGGCGGATTTAGTCCGAGATCCTCTCTTGCCCCATCATCTACACGCTTTGGCCTTAGGCGTCATGTTACTAGGATCCCGAACTCGTCGACAAAAGGCCCAACGCTCCCGCTGGTCACGGGCCGAGACGCCCCTACCACGGAAAGCCACGCCCGCCGACGTCCGCGAGGCGGTGGCCAGCGATGCCTCAGGCGATACCGCCTTTGGGGTCGTCGGTGCACACATTCGCGACGGTGCCGATCCAACCGCCGTGGCAGCCACGCTGACGGAAATCGCCCTCATGAGCGCCGGACCTTTCGAGGCAATCCATAATGTGAAAATGCTCTGGGGACAACTCCTAGAAACCCAGCGAAGCCATTATCCCAACCTCGCCTGGCGCCACCTCGCAGCGGGCGCGGCCACCGTGGCTCGCACCGCCAACCTCGACGATGCCGCTCCCATTTTGGAGGTGTGGCGCGCCTCTGGCCTCACATCCATGGGCACCTAGTCATTCTCGCGATAGGTAGAGGAGGGTCGGATGAGCCGCCCCGTCCGGCGCTCCTCATGATAATGGGCGGTGTACCCGCCGAGACGGCCCAGAGCGCTTGTCACCGGCCCCCAATGAGCCGGAATGCTCAGCGCCCGAAAGAGTGCCGCCGCATAAAACTCGACGTTCGGAGCCCCAATCCGTCCCGGCTTTTCACTCCTTAAGACAGCTAAGGCCGCATCTTCAACTAATAGGGCCTGCTTGACTGCTTGATGGCCCGGAGCTAACCCTCGAATATTTGATAGAGGGCTTCCGCCCGGGGATCACGGGTCCGATAGACGCGATGGCCAAATCCCATGCGCACCTTCTCTGTCAACCAAGCCTTTATATCGCTCACCGTGTAAGCCTCATCAAGTAACCCGAGCACCCCACCCCGCCGTGCAACGGTCCCACAAGCGTCGCCAGACCCGCCACGAGAGCCAACGGCAGGGGGCTGGGGCGCTGGCGCTGCGACCCGCACAGCAAACGTGGACGCATTAAGCCCGTGCTCTGCGGCCATGACCCAATAGGCATTCAGGGCCCGCACTTCCGACGCATCCGGCGTTTTGCCGCCCGGAAAACCAGAAAGATAGGCCGCGGTAGCCGAGCCATAGTCCCGAGGGGAATGATTTTCAGGGTAACGGATTTTGTGGTTGATCGCTCATTATGAAGGGCCTTCGTCATGCAAAGGTGAAATCGGATGAGGTGATTGACTTGGCCGGTGTCACGCATTCGACGAGCGCAATTCTTATGGGACTAACGGGCCGGATCAACATACCCCAATTTTCTGGCAAAGCGGGGTGCTTGCTTGAGAGCGCTTCCGTGCGCTGGCATAATCGGGCTAGGGAGACAATCCCGAGGAGGTGGGTGTCCATTGGCCTTACGGGACGAGTTAATGCGACGGATTGCGAGTTTGCCGGAAGATACCCTGGAGGACGTGGAGCGATACCTCGA
>JAKADW010000022.1 GCA_021820165.1 Bacillota bacterium | reverse complement strand
TATGGAATTCCGAAAGGATGGATAGACACGGACATATCAAAACATCGGGAACAAGATCAGGCAATTCACCGGAAGCTGGCTGGTGATTTGTTTAATGCCACGTGGGAGCTGATGGATAAGCCAGATCGTACCCCAGCCGAAGAAGCCCTGATGATACACGCCGCCCATGCTTCGCGTTACCACTGGGAGGTTGTCGGCAAGCCGGAGAATTTTGCCCGCGGCGATTGGCAAATTTCGCGGGTGTATAGTGTGGCCGGCGTAGCGGAACGGGCTCTGCATTATGCGTTGTCATCGCTGCAGATTTGCTGTGAAACCGATCTTGACGGATTTGACATGGGATTTGCCCATGAAGCCGTGGCACGGGCGTACGCGTTGCAAGGCGACGAAGGACACCGAGATGAACATCTCGCGCTAGGAACACAGGCGGCACAACGTGTTCCCAATCCGTTAGACAAGGCATGGCTGCTGAAGAATCTGGAGAGTGTGAAGTCGTTGTCAATTCCTCCGTGGGAGTAAGAGCTATCCCGGGAGAGACGGATTGGGGTTCAGCTTCTCCAGCCATTGTATGCTCGAGCAATGACTTTTTCGCAATGCGTCCGGAGGGCTCCCCGGGTCTATAATCGTTGGTGACCGGAACCTATACTGATGTCAATAAAATGGACATAAAACCCAACCGAGGAGGTGCCAATGAATCAGCACACGAGACTACGTAATTCACTGAATGATCGGTTAATCGAAGGACGTATCGTGCAAGAGTTCATTCAGTTTCTTGAACCGGCCCTTGACAGAGTCTACCACTATCGAAAGGGAGTAGATGTTCATCCTGACCTCAAAGCCAGCCTCTGCACTAGCGAGATTAGGCCGGATGCGGTCTCTTGGCTCGTCGCGTTTGACTCCCTTGCGGAGTCGTTTGCTGAACCGACGTGGATGAGCGGGGGAGAGTGCCGATTACCCGCCATAAAAATCGAGCATGGCATAGCAACCGCACTGACTGATGGCGAAACACGTTGTTTGGGCACAGCGATCCAATGGATTCGTGAAGCGAACCTGACGGTCATTCTTGAGTTGGTCGTTGGGGCCGTCGCTCTGATGGAGGCGTCCACTATCGTCCAGACTCACACGGGGTAGCCCGAATCCCGCTCAACGCCCTGTCGGTCAGTTCGATGGCGACCACCCTCGCTGTGGAAGCTGCGACAAGTCTGTTTAATCTCTGTGTTGTTGCGGAGACGTTTTTAGGCAACGTCGGAACGAAGGGGACTACGGACCGGTTGATGGAACTCAGAAACGTGTTCAGGTTGTCGGTAAAGTTTGCACTTCTCGAGCGAAGCGTGAATGCCAACAGGCGCTCGATGAAGATTTCTGAGGAACTCGCACAATGCGAGTTGCAATTGGACGCGTATGCAACGGGCAAGTTAGTGCAGATCGTGAATTCGACTACGGGCTTCCCTATTTGCAAGGACATGGTGTGCTGTTGGTTTCCAATGTGGGATAGATTGCCGTTCATCTTACGAGGTCAAGACCAAATCATGGAAAGTCCTGTGGTGATTGAACCCGTAAACCAGTGGGGGCGCATTTAACTCAGTGAGGTGAACGAGAATTGGGCGTTTTTGTGGCATTAGAAGGAATCGACGGAGCGGGAAAAACGACGATACGAAGGCGGCTTTTCGAAGCGTTGGAGTCAGCCGATGACTTTTGCCTCATGTGTGGGCAACATTCATGGTTAGATCCGGCGAGTGCACGCATCATCATCAACTTTCGCGAAAATCGCGTCATCCCTGATCCGCAGGTTCTGCGCGATGCGTACATTAGGGACAAGGTCTTTCTATCCAAACAGATCGTCGAGCCAGCATTAGGCGTGGCCCATGTCATCGCCGATCGCTATATCTATAGCGACGCCGTTTACCAAGAGATCCTCTTTGGTCTTTCAGCGATTGACACGATCGATCGGCATGTTCAACTGGGGACCCGGCTCCCTGATTTAATCATCTTTGTCGATACGGATCCGCATATTGCTTTTGAACGGGTGCGTAACAGGTCGCAAGACAAGCGCTATTACGAGAGCGAGGATTTTTTGCGAAAGGCCGTCTGCGCCTATCAAAACCTATTCTTCGGGAGTTCCGCTTCGCGAACGCTTCCCGCAGTCATGAGATTTGAAAACAATCACGAAAACTGGCAGAGCCGCTTTGAACGGACCGTGTTACCGGTAGTCGAACGTCTAAAACGAAAGAAGGCCGATTAAACTACCCATAAATAAGCACGGTTGAATGGACTGACCAGCATAGCGTAGACTCCGGTTTTACCTTTCCATGTCCGTCCATTCCGATCCATTACCCCATGCGAGATACCCCGTATTTGTTATCGTACAGTTCACCATATTAAACGGCGCAATAGGAGTGATTTTCAGCGAACCGATCACAAGGGCTTGTGCGTGGTGCCCACCGATACGTCGGCCAACGCGCCCTGGTCCGGTCTCTACACTCCCTGTGAGAACACTTTTTCACCAGGGGGCCATCCCGTAATTTGCGACTTTGCCGACGTCGTATTCCTCACTAGCGCTGTTGTCGGTGAATGCTGTCGTGTGCCTCGCTGCGGCTTTCGCTCCTTTCTAACAAATTGTTAAACAGATAGCAATGCTATGGTACGGGCTCGGGGACATCCAATCATGATTGGCTAATTAATACAATCCATGTGAGGATATTCTACGGTGTCTGCACAACACTACTTCGTAATCACCCTCGACAATCGATATAGTCCCGCAATGCACCGTGTCGTAGTGAACGTTGGCATCACGGTCGTGGAAACCATCGGTCGAACCATGCTAGGATACGGTCAAATCGGTCTTGACGCATCCGAGGGCGGCCTTGTGTGGTCATTAAATGCGATTCTCCAGGGTACACAACGAATTCAGTGGGGATATTGCGTGTTTTCAGTAGTGTATATAAGGAACTAGACTCTGCAATAGGACATCGCTGATCGTTGAGACCTTGAAGAATTAATACCGGACAGGAAATACTATGGGCATACCGCAATGGCGAGTTCTTCCACAACACTTGGTTGGCAAGGTCGGGATCATCCCACGTGATTTGACATCCCTTTAGAGTGAACGTATACCCGATATCGGATGCCCACAACATATTGAGCTGGTTCACCACTGGGGCTTGGATCACTGCTGCCTTTAGACGTTGGGCCCAATGCCCAGCCAGCCATGCGGCCATGAAGCCACCATAACTAATGCCCATGACGCCATAGTGACTGTTGTAGCCTTCCTGTTCTAAGAATCGAACGACTTGTTCCCAGTCGGATTCGTCCTTCTCGCCCCAATGACCTTGAAGTGACAGCGCATATTCGCGACCATATCCAATGCTTCCATGGGGATTCGTCCAAACAACATTAAACCCTCGCTGTGCTAAAGCATGATACAATACCGTGGGCTGTCGTGTAAATGCGTTATAGGGGCCACCATGTATGGAGAGAATTGTACCTCGCGCTGGGGAAACCGCTTCCAAAACAAACACATGCAGTCGATCTGAGTCGCCCGAATTCAGCCACAATTCCCGGGGAGGAAGAAATCGCTCAGCATTATGACGGGTGAGAATCGTTGGTTTATGGTCTTTGACCAGCGTTATCTCGTCATATCGAGTCAAATCGTGTGATATGGTTATCAGATCATCCGTTCGGACTGAAACGGCCTCGACATAATCGGCACCTTCGGGGGTTAGAACGTCCACCTTACCGTTGAGACACACCTGAATGATACGTAAAGATCCATGATACGATTCGGTTAATAAAACGGAATGGTCGTTTCGCCAGGTTAAAACTTTGCGGGTCACGGCCGTTCGCCAATCGGCCCCCTCGACTCCATCTGCACCCGGCCAGCCCATATTGGGATGATACAACACGGTCAATTCGCGATTATCTATGTGACCAATATATAATACGGGCGGTTCTGGGGTTCCAATGGTGTCGGATTTAGCAATGAGAGCAAATTTTATACTGTCAGGCGACCATGCCAGCGCTAGTGGAGCACGGGGTGCTGATACTTCATACAATTGCTGCGTTTGAGTATCCATCAACACCATGGTACGATCTAACAAATCTTGTACGGAGTCACTTCGTCTAAGACCTAAAAGATGTTGTCCGTCCGGTGCAATTAACGCTGTCTCATAACCATTTAGAAGTTCGATGCGCTCAGGAGAGGGGTGGTCCACAGACACACGCCAAATTGTATGAGTACCTCTGAGGTATCCTTCCCCATCTTGTTTAAAGGGCAACTCTGAAAAGACCCACACCTCGTTGTCACGGGGTTGCGTGACGACTGAACAAACAATGCTCCTTTGTAGCCACGAAATGGAAATGGACCGGATCGTGCCTGGTAACTCGGCAACATGATGCGTGGTCTTATCTAACGTGGCGCGGTACAGATGAGGCCCGACACTATAGATTAAGGATCCATCCTCGAGAAAGGATAATCCCGATGGTTTGCCAACAATTTGGATGAGATCGGAGGGAATCAAACTGTCTAATGGTAAAATTTCAAGCGTCGCAATATAGGAATTACTAGGCAAGCTCGCCGTGATCTTCCAATATGCGATTAAGTTCTTGGGCGGATAATATTCGATCGCATTGAGGGATGACGCGTTAAGGGGTGTATAATCCATGAAATTCTTCTCCTTGTCTCATCGAACGTGATTGAGAATACTTATGCCTTTCAGCCCGGTTTGCGGGTAATTTGTTGCGGGTCAAAATACTGTTGACTTTCATCGGCTAGCATATTTAGGGCCAGAACCGCACTCACAATGGCCAAACCGGGGAAGACGGCCATCCACCAGTCGGTGGGAATGTATTGTTGCGCCTGCGTAATCATGGCACCCCATTCGGGTTGGGGAGGCGGGGGGCCTAATCCAATGAACGTCAATCCCGCAACGGCTAGGATGCTGGCCCCCATATCTATGACCCCTAATATCACAATGCTACCAATCAGATTGCGCAGTAGATGAACAAGAATAATGCGCAGTGGTGAAGCTCCCGCGGCTTCGGCTGCTTCTACGAACATTGCCGATCGTAACGAGAGCGTGGAACTCCGGGCTAAGCGTATAAAAATGGGAATTTCACTCATAGCGATGGCAACAATGAGATCGATTACACCTTCTCCTGCAATCGTAATGACCACCATAGCGATGACAATGCTTGGAATGGCTAGCAAGATATCGGTTAAGCGCATAATAATCCATGACAGAATGCCGGTGCGATATCCGGCAATGACCCCAAGCATCGTTCCGGCCCCCGCTCCCACTCCAACAGATCCCACTGCAATGAGCAGAGCATCCTGAGCCCCATAAAGAATCCGGCTAAAAATATCACGGCCTAGCTGGTCGGTTCCGCAGATATGCGCGAAACTTGGTGGTTGTAATGCCGCATTGGAATTTATTGCGGTTGGACTATATGGTGCTATCATGGGCGCCGCGATCGCGGCAAAAATCCAAAAGGCCAAAATGATGACGGCGATGATCAGGCGAGCTGTTATCTTGATATGAAATCGCGAAGATGAACCCGGCTCCGGTGGAGTGACAGATATCGTTGGTTCGATCGGTACCATAATCAGGAATACCTCACACGTGGATCAATTATCGCGTATAAAATATCGACTAACAAGTTTACGATGATAAAAATAAGGGACAAGTACAGAACGCCTCCTTGGACCAGAGTGTAGTCCCGAGACTGAATAGCCGAAATGAGTAACGAACCTAGTCCTGGCCAGCCGAACAACTGCTCTACGATGACGGTGCCACTTAAGAGGTAACCTAATTGTAATCCTAGAATGGTAATGGTGGGCAGTAAGGCATTCCGTAAGGCATGAGCCATCAAAATTCGTCCGGCGGAAGCGCCTTTGGCTTGTGCGGTGCGAATATAATCATGGTGCATAATTGCCATCATTTCGTTTTTAATAATCCGCACATTCACGGCTCCGGCAATCAGTCCCACCGAAAGGGCTGGCAACACCAAATGGGATAATCCGCCATAACCAAAAACGGGAAACCAGCCTAATTCTAAGGCAAACACCATGATGAGAAGAATCCCTAACCAAAATTGAGGAGTGGCCAATAAGATGGTAGCCATAATCATAACCACATGATCAATCACGGTTTTGTGAAACCGCGATGCTATCAATCCGCCCGAAAATCCGGAGATGACGGCTACGATAAACGCGGCAAATGCTAGTTGTAGGGTTGCGGCCAATCGTCCAGACAATAAAGTGCTGACGGGTTGTCCGGACTGCATACTGAGTCCGAGATTTCCGTGAACTAGCCCGGTAATGTACGTGACATATTGTTGCCATAGGGGCTTGTTAAGCCCTAACTGATTTTCCAGAAAATGAACGGATTGGGGAGTGGCGTTAGTGCCGAGGGACAAAATCACAGGATTGCCCGGAATGAGCCGAAGAATTAGGAATACAATCATCGTAACACCCAACATGACGGGAATCGATGCAATCACTCGTCGGATGATGAATGTGAGCATAAATTCCTCCGTTCTGTCTGGTTACTTATTGAACGTCTTGGACTTCTATAATCGATCCGGGTGCAATTTGTAATCCATGAATTTTGCTGCTATACACCGTATAATTGACTTCGTTGTAAATAGGTGCGATGACGGCTTGCTGTACCATAAACCGCTGTATCTTATGATAAATTTGGGCGCGCTGCGTAGGATTCGTGGCTTCGCGTCCTTCTGTCAGAAGCTTATCCAAGTACGGATTGCTGTATTGGCTCATGTTCAGGCCGCCATTTAATTCGTGCGAATCAAAGAAGAGATATAAAACGTCTGGATCGGTATAGGTGTAACCCATAATGCCTAAATCTTGTTGACCTTTCTCCATATCAGTAATGAGGGTGCCTATATCCATGTTATGGATTGTCGTTTTAATCCCGACGGCTTGGAGGTTTTGTTGGATGATCTGCGCGGCTGATGACCAGCCCGTAATCGGAGAGCTGTATAGGCTAAAATTTAACGCAAGGTTGCCTTTTTGCCGATAGCCATTGGGTCCCATGACAAATCCGGCTTGTGTAAGCAGTTGTTTAGCTTTATTCGGGTGGTAGTGATAGCCGAATGACGGGGATTTGGGGTCATAACCGAAGATGGTAGAAGGTAGGGGACTGTAAGCGGGCTGTCCTGCCCCGTCTAGGGCCAACTTAACGATTTCGTGCCGGTTAATGGCATAATTAATGGCCTTTCGAACCGCTAAATTTTGTAGTGCGGGATTTTTGAAATTCATGACGAGAAACATACCTAGTCCATCCCGGAGGGAACTTTGAATGCGAAAAGCCGCATTGTGCTCGAACCCCGCAAGTTGTTGATAAGGGACTCCAGCAACAGAAATTTCACCTGTTTTGAGACCTGCCACAACTGTTGAACTCGATGATAAAAAGTCAAAGATCAGTTTTTGAAATTTGACCGGACCATGATTGGTGAAAAATGGTGGAGCCCAGTCATAATGGGGATTTCGCACCAGCGTTAGAGACTTCCCAGGGATATATTGTTCAACCTCCAGGGGACCAGTACCGATAGGTTTTTGAGCGAATTCGGCTCCTTCTTTCTTTACTGCTGTTGGGCTAATTGCCATTAGATCAGGAGATGACAGGGCTACCGATAGAAACGGAGCATAGGGATGCTTTAAAGTAATTTGTAAGGTATATGGGCCGAGCACCTTGATACTTGATACCGGTTGTAAAAGGGCTGTGGCAATATTACCGTGGGTAGCAGGATTCATCGCCCGGTTTAGCGTATATGCCATGGCTTGCGCGTTAAAAGGCGTTCCGTCTTGAAAGGTAACATGGTGTCGAAGAAAAAATGTGTAAACTAATCCATTGGAACTGACTGTCCATCGTTTAGCTAGGTCCGGCTCGACTTGCTTGGTCCAGGGATCCACAGTGACCAGCGTGTTACCGACATAACTCAAAATCGTTGCCGTGATTGCGGCACCGGTCTTCTGGGGATCTAAAGTATCGGGAGTATCAGGTTCCGCGATGGTGATCGTATTAATAGAACTGTTTGATGTCGTTGCGGATTGGTGCGATCCACACCCGGATAGACTTAACGTGAGTAATCCAGTCGACAGTAGGACTATGATTGACTTTATTTTCGGCATCGCGCATCCCTCCGTAGACCATAATGTTAATATTCTCAATTCGACATCCCTGAAAAAATTCCTTCAATGTCAGTCAATATGAAATAAAAAATTCGTGTTTTGGGCTAATGACTAAAATATTTAAAGCTAGACCAAATCGAATCCACCATTTTTAAATGGCGAAGGGTAGCTTCCGAATTGGCATCACGTATGAGTCGGACAAGGATTTGTGTCAAAATCATAATGGCGGTACCTGACGGAAAGAATGATTCTTGAACCATCGGGAGTTGTAATAATATATCAGGAGATTGTGTTAATTTAGGGCCTGAGATATCAGTGATTAAGGCGGTTGTGCATGTATCGTGGACGCAAAGGAATTCGAGGATGTCTAGGGAAATTTGAGAGTATCGTGGGAAGGTCAGGACGAGAAAGAGATCGTCAGAAGTTAGAGACTTTAGGATTAATCCAAGGTGTGGGTCATCGGAGGAAATAAACGTCACCTCAGGAAGAATGAGATGCAGATGCAAAGCTAAATGTGATGCCATGGGGATTGTCATTAGATGTGCTGATATGTAAATCCGTCGGTGCTGACTTAACTTGGCCGCAAGATCGTGTATTGGGTCCCAGTCCATATCGCGGAGTCTTTGAATCAAATTCTGTTCACTTTCCAAAATCTCGGTAATACTATTTCGAGGATGAAAGGTTCCAGATCGTGTAGCACGCCAAACCAGTGAACTGGGCGGAAGACTCTCTCGTACCGCCGACTGAAAGTCCAAAAAGCCATCATATCCTATTGCTTGCACGCAGCGTACTACGGCGGACTCGCTAGTGTTGGCAAGCCGCGCGATTTCTGCAGCATTTCTCCATGCCGCTTCAGGTAAGTTTGTTGCTAGCCAGCGGGCAACACGCTGAAGTGCCGGTGATAAATTATGCAACAAGGAAAGTAGTTCATTTTGGATAATGTCCAACGTTTTAACCACCAAGAAACACACATCCTTTCAAGAAAAAACAGATAACAATCATGATGCGCGGTAACGAGCATTTCAGTCCACTATCAATTGATTCCTTACACCTAGCCGCGGAAAGATCTAAGTTACTATATTTTGTAGCTGATTGATTTTAATTGCCGAATAAGATTTGCAAAACACCAATAGTACAAATATTATGCTGTGGTTAGTCCGCTACACTCGCAAATACCATTAAATAACGGTCCGCATTCATGGTATTCGAGGGATATATTAACATGACAAGGGAGTACGAATGTATTGTGCAATTGCTGTGTAGGTACGTCATTGTTCAAACTGTTAGTAATGATGGGTTTATATTGCAACGGTACATTGCGCATTTGAATCCTCCAATTGTTCCCTAGACCGTTCACGAAGTAACCCTGTGTTGTAAGCACACTATTTGCTTGCCAGATAATCACGCAATAAAGAATCCAGCCTCGGATATCGACTATTCTCCGTAGACTGGTCATATCAATGCCGATTTGGTTTAGAGAGCGTAAGCGACTCCCGCTGAGGCAAATCCGACAGAGGCATAGTGTGGTGAGACGATTGCATTTCCATCAAGGAGGTAGACACTATGTTCCTACTCAAACCGGAACAAAATCGAGCCGTTCATTGCCGCCAACCAACTGAAGCCCGCTCAAACCGTCCAGGATACGCTCAAAGCCGTGGTTGCGGATGACCAAATCGTGGCTATCTATGCCCGTGGGTTAACTTCGCGACCTCTCCAACGTTGAATCGGCAAAGTTTTGGCTGAGCGTCCTCATGGAAACTGAAAATGCAGGCATCCAGGACACCCTTGGGGTGACTGTGAACAACCTCACGGAATTCAGTGAGGCGATTACCTGCGCCGTCTGGAAATTGGACATCTCGAAGTGCATCGTCCAACGAAGCCCGGAATTCGCTAAAGTACGTGGCGCGCAAAGATTATTCGGCGACCTCGGCGGATTTAAAGCTTCATCTATCAAGCCAATGCCGAAGTGGATGAGCAACCGGCAATGGACACCTTAGCGGCACCACGGGGGAAGAAATTCCCGATGGTGGCGCGTTAATGAGCATATGGGACTGAGTTGCTCACGTTCTTTCAATAGCCGCCGACCTTATCGAAAATCATGCATACCACAAGGATTTCACAGTCAGAGCCAAACCCGGTTCCCGTCCTACGATGCACTTGTCACAATGTTGTATTGGACCACATGTGACGCCATCCGCACATGGACCATACGGATTCATAAACGGATTCGTAATTGGGGAGTTTGATGCCCCGATATGCCATAAACCATACCATCATTTCAATCATAATAACTAACGGAATCCAAACCCATTTTGGTTCAGACAGTCCAAAAACATAACTTACCGTTTGCGGGATTAAAACTGCTCCCATGAATAGGAGAGAAAAATTGACACCAATAAGTTAATACCATTAACCAATCCGCCCGTGCCCCCCATAAGGGACCTAACCCTGCTGATACATAGCCATAAAAGCCTCCGGCGGAAACAACGTGATTGGAAAATGTTATCAAAATGATGAGCGAGAAACCAAAGGCAATGGCTGCAAACACAAATGTCATGGGTAATAATTTTCCGGTGTAGGCAGCTATCGCTGTCATATTCAAATCAATGAGTAGAGTCCGATATTGTGTGTAAAAGGGCTTAAAAATTTCAAAGCCATTGCGTTTCCTTGGTAGATTTGAAAGCGAGACAACTCACAAATCTTAGGAGGATGACACAATGGCTCACCATCAGATTACACTGGATGATCAAACAATCCAAGCCCTTATGGGATAAAAAGACAACGCCTTGGCTCTCTTATTACAACAGGTCCTCAATCAGGTGTTGGAAGCGGAAGTGACGGAACATCTTCAGGCCAACCGGTATGAACGGACCGAAGAGCGGCGCGGATATCGTAATGGGTCGCGGAGTCGGCACCTCACGACGCGCGTCGGCACGGTGACGCTAGAGGTCCCGCGGACGCGGGACGGCGAGTTTAGTCCGACGCTCTTTGACCGCTACCAACGGCACGAAAAAGCGCTGGTGTTAACGTTGATGGAAATGGTGGTGAATGGGGTGTCGACCCGCAAAATTCGGCGGATTACCGAAGAGCTGTGTGGCACCGCGTTTTCGAAGTCCACGGTGTCGGACCTCGCGAAAGGTTTCGATTCCGCCCCCCAAATTTGGACATTTGCGATCTCTTTCACGCGGATACGCATTGGGACATCCTATCAGCCCTACGGGCTGGGACTGGGGGACAGGGGCCAGGGCGTCACCTCGCCCCTGTCCCCCAGTGCAAAAGTCGCTAGCTTTTCTACACTTTGACGGGCATCCAGGTCGCTTGCCCTCCAGCGACTCGTTGTCGCATCGTCGCCGGGGACCAAAATTCTAGGCTCCCATGCAGCCGATCTTGGTTATAAAAGGCAATCCATCGTGTTATCGCCGCATAGGCCTCGCCATATGTGGCAAATTCTTGAGTGAGACACTCGCGCTCCAACTGAGCATGCCACGACTCAATAAAGGCGTTTTTATTCGGCGTGGCCACCGGAATGCGTTCATGTTCCAGACCATAGGTGGCACAAGCCGTTTCGAATGCCTCGGCGATAAACTGGGGGCCATTGTCGGTCCGCAGAACGGGAGGCGTCTGCCATTCCGATTGACGCTGGATCACCGCGTGTTTTAAGGTTCGCACAACATCCGTCGCCTGACAATGGAGTCCCATGTGGTAAGCAATAATCATGCGGTCACACACATCGATAATGGCTTGGAGATATAAAAACCGATCCTCACCCGCAATATACACATAGGTAATGTCCGTTTGCCAGAGCTGATTGGGAGCCGTAATGATGCGGTTCCGCGCCAGCCGGCGCGGATGCCGGATGCGGCGTTTTCGCTGAGGCCATAATCAGGGCCACTGTCGAAGGAGGCGATACACCTTTTTGACACGAATCTGTAGATGATAGCGTCGTCGCAAAACCCATGTGATTTTATGATACCCATAGGCCGCATTTTCCGTCGTCAGAATA
>JAKADW010000021.1 GCA_021820165.1 Bacillota bacterium | reverse complement strand
CCGGCTTAAGAAGGGCGAAATCTGCAATTATGCAGGTTATCGACCAAATTGCCAATCTCATTCTTGAAGACCCTCTGATTACGGCCGCCCGCATTGCTAGGCGTCTCGGCTATGCCGAAGAGAAGACGGTCTATTATTGGTTGCACAAGTCCCATTATAGTGGCCTCAATGCCTTTAAAAAGGCGGTACTGCACGGGCAGTATCTTCCTCCCCGGGAGACAATGGAGGAAACCAAAGGCCTCTATGGTCGGTTGCCCGTCACCGACCAGTGGACCATGGACGGCCAACCGCTTTTTGAAGGCGACACCCTCGCCGTTCCCAGCGGCGCCCCGGCCGAATTAATTTGGCGCTATTCCGGCCCACCCATGCTTTCCATTCTTCCCCAAGACTTGCTGGTGTTGAGTGCCATCGACCCCAATGTTAAAAGCCCCTGGCTGGTCGCCCACGGGGCCGACGGTATGCAGCTTAGGTTACGCATGGTATCCGGTACCCATCAGATTATGGTAGACCCGGTAACTTTTCAGAAAGATAGCCAATCAATCCCCATGTATCAAATCCTTCAGTTAATCCGTCACTATTAAGTATTCGTCGCCCAGTCGGCATAAACTTGGGATGACCGCCATTTAACGCCAGGTCTACCTTTCTGGGTTTATGCTACAATTAGCTGCAATTACTGTCGTTTTGCGCGAATGATGTCATAACGATCACACGAGGGTTAAACCCTGAAGAGGAGCGATACCATGTTTTGTCGCAGCTGTGGAGAGAACATCCCAGTCGATAGTGTGTTTTGTCCGAACTGCGGTAAAAACCTGCTGGAGGTTTCCGAACGGCAGGTGCCTATGGCGGAACCGGAGGTCGCTCCTATCGCCATCGATGAGGAACCTCGCCGTTTTCGCCGTCGGCGGCCAACCCCCACCGAGGTTGGGGCAGATGACGGGGGCGAGGATGAGCCGTTCATCGACGCCGACTCGGAGGGGCGGGAGCCCCGCGATTATTCCCAACTATGGGCCCGTTTAAGCCTAAAGCGTCTACTTTGGATCATGGGATTAGCCTTTGCTGCCGTGGGGTTCATCGTGGGCTTAGTCGGCGACATTCGGCCCGCGCTCGCCTGGATCTTGTTTGGCTTGGTTCTCACGGTATCGGCGTCGCAGGCGCCTGAAACGACGCGAGAAGATCTTGAAGAGCCACCATCTGGCATAGCGTCTGATGATGCATCCGACCGCTCGACAGAGGAGATGAGGGATTAGCTTGCGTTGCCCACGATGTGGTCAAGACAACAGTGCCGGCTCCCAATTTTGCCGTCATTGCGGGCGTAAAATGCCCCAGTCGGCGACGGCGCCAGTGAAGGAGTCCAGCCAAAAACGTGCATCCCGAAGCAAAGAGCCCAAGAGCGAAACTCCCCGACGGTTCCGTTGGGGGCGCGCTGTAGGCCTTGCCATTGCGGCCGTGGCCGTTTTAGGTATTGCTGGGGCGGGCTGGGAAACCTTGAAGGCTCTCCATAGCATGCCTCCGGTTGGCAATCTGGTCAGTCTGAGCACGGCCGGGCAAGACTCGGTGATCTATGACCGGTTTGGCAAGCCGGTGGCGACCCTGCACCTTTCTACCAACCGGATCGATGTCCCCTTAAAAGCTGTCTCTCCCAACATGCAGAATGCCTTGGTGGCCATCGAGGACCACAACTTTTGGCACAATGACGGGTTTGACCTCCGGTCTATTTTTCGCGCGGCTTATGTTGACCTTTTGCACCGCGGGTCATTGCAAGGGGCATCCACGATTACCGAGCAGTTGGCCAAGATGCTCTACTTGCACGACAACCGCACCATCACGTACAAAATTCAGGAAATTATTTTGGGGCTGGAACTGGCACGGAGCTACCCTAAGCAGCAGATCCTTGATATGTACTTGAACCAAGTCTATCTCGGAGACGGCGCCTACGGTATTGCCACGGCCTCCAAGGCCTATTTCAATGAAAAGCCGAGCCAACTCACCATCCCCCAAGCGGCGGTCTTGGCGGGTCTGCCACAGGCGCCCTCCCTTTACGACCCGATCGCCAATTATAAGGCGGCCAAAACCCGGCAACTCGAGGTCCTGCAGGCAATGGCCAAATACGGGTACATCAAGCCCTCTCAGGTCAAGACCTATTACGATGCGCCCTTGCATCTCTCACCGCAAAAAATCACCACGACCGGGGAGGCTTCGCCGTTTCCCTACCCGTGGTACATCCAACACGTGATTAACCTACTGGAGAAGAAGGGCTTTACCCAGCAGGAAATCTATAATGGCGGGCTGAAGATTCACACCGAGTTGGATCCCACAGTCTACAACATCGCGCAAAACGCCGTGGACAAATGGATGAATTACAATTTCGGATCCAACCCCGTCTATCAGGCGGCGACCATGGTGGAAAACCCGAAAACGGGCGCCGTCTGGGCTGTCATTGGCGGCCGCACCTACAATACCGTCTTTGGCCAAGACTTAGCGACCAGCAAGCAGGCACTTCGTTCCAGCGGCTCGGCGATTAAGCCTCTGATGGAGTACACGGAAGCCATCATGAATGGTTATACGCAGATGTCGGTGATCGATGATGTGCCGACCCAAAAAGTCAATGGCCAATGGTGGCCGAAGAACGACGACGGCATCTATCGTGGCTATATTGACCTGCGCGATGCGTTAGCCATCTCCGACAATGATGCCTCGGTCCACCTTTTGGAGCAAATTGGCCTTCAGACCGGCTACAACTTCGCTACCCAAAAGTTTGGCATTACCACCCTGCCGCCCGTGGACGCGCAGAGTGCGGGCATTGCCATTGGCGGATTTACCCAGGGTGGCGTTAATGTGCAGGAAATGACCCGCGCTTATGCTGCTTTCCCCAACGGGGGGACCCTTATGAAGCAAATCTGGATATCCAAGGTGGTCGACGCCAACGGCTCTGTGGTCTACTCGCAAAAACCTCAGGGGACTTCGATCTTTAGCCCACAGGTAGCCTACATCATGGAAAAAATGATGGAACGAGTGCTGTATCCGAAG
This sequence comes from Bacillota bacterium, assembly GCA_021820165.1. The sequence continues at coordinate 9,266 of JAKADW010000021.1, read as the reverse complement.
GAGATTCCAGGCATAGGCCCCGGCGCTTATGCAACTGGTGTCCAACTCGGCATCGGAAGGCCTGCGGGTGCTAAATCAGGAACCAACAACGGCGAACGGGATGCCTGGTTCCTGGGATATGAGCCGCAAATGGTCGTCGGCGTTTGGGAAGGCAATAAAACCGGGGAGTACCGCCAACCGAGCACCCCGAATGGGCTCGCCTATGGTGCCACGGCCGCAGGGCCGATTTGGAAGCAGATTATGCAACAGGTGAACCAAGCGGAAAACATTCCAGTCAAGCACTTCACCCGTCCGAGCGGCATGACCTACGTGCCCAATATTTCTATCACGTCGGGCAAGCTGGCTAGTGCCCTTACGCCCAAGAACGAGATTGAGGGCGCCTGGTTCATCAATGGGACGCAACCGACGACTACCGGCCACACCCATATTAAATTGAAGGTGTTGGCCGCCCATCCCAAGGTGCTTTGGCAGCCAGGGTGCGGTCCTGCCATAACGCAGGTCTTCTTGGTACCCCCGCCCAACTGGAAAGCTCCGGAGCCGACGCCCTGGGACGCGTCTCAATGGCCGCCGACCACTCGGTGCACGCCAAATAGCAGTCCGTCGTCCTCAAACACGTCTAGTTCGTCCAGTTCGTCCAGTTCGTCTAGTTCGTCTAGTTCTTCAACGCCCTCAAGCTCAACGACAACGCCCCCGTCGTCGAGCACGAGCAGCACCACGCCGCCCTCGACGTCCAATACACCTTCGTCGTCATCGTCGTCGTCCAGCAGTAGTGCGGGAGGCGGGAAAGGTTAGGCGATTAAACGAGAACGCCGGGACACTCCCGGCGTTCTCCTATTGCCCCACAGTCCCCTCATTGGGCCCTGCAGCATTGAGCCGTCACAGGGTGGTGACACGCGCTCACGAAAATTAAACCCCGGGGTGACCAATCGCCCCGTCGCGAACGGCAAAATCATCATGGAACTTATCGCCATTGGTTCCGCGAGACCTGATAACGTCTCTGCCATCATGGCTAAACGCTGAACAGGTTGTCATCGCGAAACGCCTTGACGGAACCGGTAGCACCCGCAACAATATCAGTGAAATGCACGGACCGACTCGGGCCTGTTTCTCTGAATCTGCCCCTTGGACATGATGAGTGCCGTGACCGTTCTCGGACGCACATAGGCCAGCCGTCTGTCTTGGGTAACGACAAGATCGCCCGCTGTCATTGTAAACGCGCGCACCGGCCTCCGGTCGAATCATTTGCGCCAGAAGGACCATATCACCCAACTAATTGGGGCATCCGTCGAAGGACGGGTGCGGTCGCTTACCGGTTCTGTCCCTCATAGAAGAAGTTTAGGAGCTGTGGGTCGGCAAAAGAGACGGGCAAGTCGCGGCGTACTTCTCCCACGTCATGCAAGGCTTGCAGTCGACTTAAATCTGCCGGCGTCAACATGTCCCCTTTCCGCTTTAAGTGGCCGGTTACTGTCAGCCAGTTGAGCCAGTCGATAATGTTGCCTCGATGGTCATCGGCAGTTGTCTCTACAAGTGTTTCTGGTGTTGCGCCCTAGTGGTGCCGGATCAGTTCCTTAAGAAGATGACGTTTCAAGGTCGGATTATCCATTTTCATTAATTCCTCCCACTGCTGAACGAATTGTTCGATGCCATCGGACCGTAACACGGGGCCACGTATGCCGTCTCTGTTCGGTAGCCCTTCCTATTCGACACGGAGGAACGACTTCCTTATCGAGCTGGATTGTCCGTGACGGTGAGGACCTCCTGGTGCCGCCTCTCGTCCACCGGATAGCGGAAAACGTTGCGCCCGACCACATCTAAGGAATTTAATCGGACGGATGGTTCCATCCATCTTTCTACGAGGAAACGTAGGGTGGCACTCCTTGGCCAGAACGGAGATTTTTTCACCAAACTATATCGCAGCGGATCCGTCTCAGGCATTCAAGCCAGGTAGGAGCCGCGTGCAGGGAAGCCCCCGTCCTTGCCCTCTCACGTTATCGCGATGTAAACTATGAGCCGGCCCTCGCGGACCGGCTTGGATGGAAAGATAGATAAGAGCTAAGACTATGATGGACTCATGCCCTGGGCCCCATCGGGCTCCCGAGAGGGTTCCGTGGGAATCATGGTCAATTCCTTCAGCAACTGACGCGCCGCTTGTTGCTCGGCTTCCTTTTTGCTGCGGCCAATCGCACGCCCTTGCGGCTCGCCGTTAACCAGCACCTCGACCTCGAAGGTCTTGGCATGATCGGGGCCGTAGGAAGCCACGACCTGATAACTGGCCTCTTTGCCGTGACGCCGTAGCCAATCATTCAAGGCCGTTTTGTGATCCCGCCCAGCATCCCGACCTTCGACCGAGTTTAGAGCGAAATCCATGACCTGAAGTACAAAGTCCCGAGCTCGCTCGTACCCCTCGCTCAAGTAGCAGGCACCAATAATCGCTTCCATGGCGTCAGCCAACAACGAGGGCTTCTTGCGACCACCGCTTCGTTCTTCGCCTCGTCCCAAGCGTAGTTCGCGTCCCACTTGGAGACTTCCTGCCGCTTCCGCCAAAGTGGCTTCGCAGACAATGGCCGCCCGTGCCTGGCTCAACTGCCCCTCGTGCCAAGTCGGGTTTTTTTGAAAGAGCCATTCCGTCACCACCAGCTGCAGGACGGCATCCCCCAGAAATTCCAATCGCTCGTTATGAATCTCCTTACGAAACCCTTCGTTCGCGTATGAGGAATGAGTAAGCGCCTGGCGCAAGAGGGCAGCATCATGAATGATATCGGAAAGCGAACCCATGGCCATGGTTATAGCTCCCGAGCGACCAAGCTCGCGTTTTGACCGCCAAACCCAAATGCGTTGGACATCACAGCCCGGATGCGTCGGGGTTCCGGCACATTGGGCACGTAATAGAGGTCGCAGTCGGGATCAGAGTTTTCCAGGTTAATCGTCGGTGGCAGCACCTGATGCTTCAAGGCTAAAATGGAGGCAATCATCTCCACGGCACCCGCCGCGCCCAAAAGGTGTCCCGTCGAGGACTTGGTGCTCGACACCGCCAACCGATGGGCATGGTCACCGAAGACTCGTTTGATGGCCAGAGTTTCGGCGATGTCGCCTTTAGGCGTCGATGTGCCATGAGCATTGATGTAATCAATGGCGTCCGGCTCCATGCCGGCATCCTTCAGCGCACGCGCCATGGAATGGCTGGCACCTTCTCCCTCGGGATGCGGTTCCACAACGTGGTAAGCATCCGAGGAACGGCCATATCCAGCCATTTCCGCGTAAATCTTTGCGGCCCCACGCTTCTCGGCGTGACTTAAACTTTCCAGCACCAAGAAACCGGCACCCTCACCCATCACGAAACCATCACGGTCACGGTCAAACGGGCGACTTGCGCGCTTAGGATCGTCGTTGCGAGTCGACATGGCCCGCATCGAGCAGAACCCTGCAAAGGCCAAAGGAATTAATGCGGCCTCCGTTCCTCCCACTAACATGACATCCGCCTCACCGTGCTGAATAGCACGCATGCCCGAACCAATGGCGTTGCCGGACGATGCGCACGCCGTCACCACGGTTTCATTGGGCCCCCGCAAATTTAGGCGAATGGCTAATTGTCCGCCGGCCATATTCCCGATCATTTTCGGGATGAAAAATGGATTAATACGCGATGGCCCTCGCTCCAACAGGACTTGGTGCTGCTCAGTGAGCGTTTGCATACCGCCAATGCCGTTACCGACCACCACCCCCACACGGTCGGGATCGAACTGATCTTGAATCCCTGCGTCCTGCCATGCTTCTTCGGCCGCGGCGATGGCAAGTTGTACAAAGCGGTCCATATGCCGAGACTCTTTGCGCTCCAAATAGCGTCCGGGATCGAAGTCCTTGATTTGTGCTGCAATCCGGGTGGGGTACTCGGATAGATCGTAATCCTGCACTAGGTCGATGGCGCCTTCCCCGGAGGTGATCCCGTGCCAAAAGTTATCGAGACCCGATCCCACCGGGCTAATCACGCCCATCCCTGTGACAACAACGCGTTCCATGGAAATCCGCCGATCTCCTCTCCTAGCAAAGAAAGTCCCCTACGGGACCTCCTCTGTCCTTACGAATTTTCGCGAATGTACTCGACGGCGTCGTTGACGGTCGAAATTTTTTCCGCCTCATCATCCGGAATTTCCAATCCGAATTCCTCTTCCAACGCCATAATGAGTTCCACGATGTCCAGACTGTCGGCTCCCAAATCGTCAATGAAGGCGGCCTCGAGGGTCACTTCATCTTCTTCCACACCGAGTTGATCGACGATAATCTCTTTCACCTTGTCAAAAATCTGCTCTTTACTGGCCACGCTATCCCACTCCCTTGATATGTGTTTTCCCGGATCCCTAATCCATCACGAGTCCGCCGTCAATGACCAGCGTTTGTCCGGTCACATAATCGGCTTGAACCAAATACCAGACCGCTTCGGCCACTTCCTCAGGCCGACCGGCCCGCCCCAAGGGCACCTGCTTAATCAGGGCCTGATACGCATCCTGAGACATGTGCTGGGTTAGATCGGTGTCAATCAACCCCGGCGCTACCACATTGGCCGTAATGTTCCTTGATGCCATTTCACGCGCCACTGAACGGGTCAACCCAATCACGCCAGCCTTGGCGGCCGCGTAATTAGCTTGCCCGGCATTGCCTAAAATTCCCGCAATGGACGCGATATTGACAATCCGTCCAAAGCGCTGCTTCATCATGGGCTTAATGGCTGCGCGGGTGCAAGCGAAAACGCCGGTAAGATCCGTCTGAATGACGTCGGTCCAATCCTCATCTTTCATGCGCAGGAGCAAGGTGTCCTTTGCGATGCCGGCATTGTTGACCAACACATCAAGGCGTCCCCACTGCTTAAGCACCGTATCGATGAGGGACTGGGCTTTGGGAATATCTGAGACATCCGAGGGAATCAAGAGGCACTCCGCACCCATGTCACGGATGAGCTGCTCGGTTTCCTGGGCTCTCTCAAGGTTGCCGCGGTAATTTACGGCGACCTTCATGCCAGACTCGGCCAGTTTTAGCGCAATGTGGCGTCCAATACCACGGGAGCCTCCGGTGACTAATGCCACCTTGTCACGCCAGGCAATCGTCATCATCAACCTACTTTCCTTGATTTGACAGGTTTGGCTGAGGCTCTCCAACCGCAATTCGTCTGCTATTATAGCCTCCGCCCTACACCAGTTCAAGTGCTTTTGCCAAGCCCTCCGGGTCTTGTACGGAAACGGTTTGGGCCTTGCGATCAATCTTTTTTACCAAACTCGCCAGGCTACGCCCGGGGCCCAATTCCAAAAAGCCGGCGACGCCGTCCATAAGGGCCCGACGCACCGACGACTCGAAGAGCACGGGGCGAGAAACCTGGGCCACCAATCGCGGCAAGGCATCCTCCGCCTCTTGGCAATATTCCGCGTCCACGTTGGCAATGACCGGAAATCCGGCTCGCTTGAGCTCCACCTCCGCCAAGGCGGCTTTCACGACCTCCCCGGCAGGCTCTAGGAGACGGGAATGAAAGGGCGCACTCACCGAAAGTCTCACGGCCCGCCCACCCGCTTCGCGAATGAGCTCTTCGGCCAACTCCAGCCCCGGAATCTTGCCCGAAATAACAATCTGCCCAGGGGCATTAAAGTTCGCCGGATCAACGGGGCCGCGGTGGCTTGCCTCCCGACAAATCGCTTCCACTTGATCCCGCCCGAGTCCCAAAACGGCCGCCATTCCTCCTTCCCCTTTGGGCACGGCCGTTTGCATGGCCCGACCCCGCGTGCGGGTCACCCGCACCGCATCGGCGAAGGCAATCATCCCTGACGCCACATAGGCCGAATATTCGCCTAAGGAGAGTCCAAAAGCGGCTTTTGGAACAAAATTTGGCCTCATCTCGTGCAGCACCCGCCAGGTCGCCACGCTCACCGTCAAAATGGCTGGCTGCTGCACCTCGGTATCTTGCAAAACCTCTTCCGGCCCTTGAAAGATCCGATCGGAGAGAACATAGGAGAGAGCCTCATCGGCCTCTCTAAATGTGTCTTGGGCAATGGGGTATACGTCTGCCAACGCCTTTCCCATGCCCACAAACTGGGACCCTTGGCCCGGAAACATTAACGCCCATTCACTCATGATTCTCCTCCTTTGGCTCCCTTTGAAAAAGAGCCACCTCCTTCTCGGTCAGGGGCAACAGGATAAGGCCAAAGGCCCCTGGCCCGACGTGGGTCGAAATAGCCGGTCCAATGACCCCGTCCAGCCAGCCCACCACACGGTATTGCTGGTTGATGCTGTCGATTAGCCCTTGATGACGCTCCACCTCCCCTGAATGTCCGAGTGCTGCCAATACCGGAGTCCGCGGGGGCACCCGTTCGAGAGTCAACCCGAGCATTCCCGGAGCAATCTGCCGTTCGCCCCGGACTTTTTTCGCGGGGAGAAAACGCCCGTGCTCCAATAATAGGATAGGTTTCATGTCCAAAATGGTGCCCACCAGCCGCGCCGCTTGTCCAATGCGGCCCCCTCGCGCGAGATATTCCAGCGTCACCGGGGCTGCGTAGGCAAACAGTCGATTTTTCAGCGCTGTCAACTCGGCTTTGAGGTCGGCCAGGCTTGCCCCGGATTGGGATCGGCGCACCGCCCACCACACTAAGAGCCCCGTGCCCAAACTCGCAGACTCCCCATCGATGACCGCCACCTCGCCGTCAACCATCCGCGCTCCCATTTCCGCTGAATGTACGGTACTGGAAAGTCCGCCGGCCAAATGAATTGAGCAAACCGCCTCCGCCCCTGACGACAGGGCCTCCTGGTACGCCTCAGCAAATGCGCCGGGCGACGGGGCGGCCGTATGCGGCAAGACCCGCAAGCGGGGGAGCTCCGTCAAAAAGTCCTCAGCCGAGAGATCAATGCGATCCCGGTAGCTTTCACCCCCCACCTCCACCATCAGCGGCACTGTACGTACTCCGTGATCGCGGAGCCAATCCGGGTTGAGGTCGGCCGTAGAGTCAGTGACAATCGCGACCGTCATCGGCGTCCGCCCCAGCGCAGAACCACTGAACCCCAGGTGAGACCCGCGCCAAAGGCCGCCAACACGGCCACTGACCCGTGTTCCAGCCGCCCCTCTTGGCGCACCTCGTCAAGCGCCAAGGGAATCGAGGCGACCGAGGTGTTGCCGTAGCGCTCAATATTTTGCACCACCTTAGAAGAGGGCAGATCAAACTGGCGCATGGCCGCCTCAATGATACGCTGGTTGGCTTGGTGCGGCACCAACAAATCCATGTCGGCGATGGAGAGTCCGGCCCGCCGAAGGCCTTGTTCCACCGCATCAGGCATGGCCTTGACGGCGAACCGAAACACGTCGTTACCGCTCATTTTAAGAAAGTGCAGACGGGCACCCACGGTTTCCTGGGATGCGGGCGACCGGGATCCACCGGCGGGTAGTGCCAGCAAATCAGCACCGCTCCCGTTGGCATTGAGGTAGGTGGCTAGAATGCCGTAGGGGGAATGCTCCCTTGCCTCCAGCACCACAGCACCGGCACCATCCCCGAACAACACCGCCGTCGAGCGATCCTCGTAATCGGTAATACTGGATAACTTGTCGGCGGCCACCACCAAGATGCGCTGGTAGAGACCTGATTGAATCATGGCCGACGCCATGCCCAACGAATAAATCCAGCCGGTGCAGCCCGCTTGCACGTCAACGCCGGGGATGGGCTTCTCCGTCAGTTTTGCCTGCAAACGGGCCGCCGTCGACGGAAACACCGTGTCCGGCGTATTGGTGGCCATCATGATAAAGTCTATCTGGTCCGCCGTGACACCCGCATCGTCCAATGCACGCTCAACGGCGTGCAGGGCCATGTCCGATGTGGCCTCATCGTTTCGTGCTAACCGGCGCTCTCGAATGCCCGTCCTTGACACAATCCACTCGTCGTTGGTATCCACCATGCGCTCCAAATCACGATTGGAGAGAATCCGTTCAGGCACATACGTGCCTAGTCCGGTGATAATTGCCTGAGTCATTTCGCCTCGGCCCCTTCCGTGATGCGTTCCTGAATGCGCGATTGTGAGTCTCTCCGGCAATACTCGAAGGCCGTTAGAATGGTTCGCTGAAAGGCCCTCGGATCGCTGGCGCCATGGCACTTATAGACAATCTGGTTTAATCCCAAAAGCGGTGCCCCGCCGGTCTCCTGATAATCCCAGCGTCGGGCTAATGCTTGAAAACCGTCTTTCACCAAAAGCGCCCCCATCTTCTGGCGAACGCCGCCCAAAAGAGCCCGCTTAACTTCCCGGAAAATGTCGCGGGCTGCGCCTTCAATGGCCTTCAAGGCCACATTGCCAGCAAATCCTTCCGTGACCACCACATCCGCCTGTCCTTGCAACAATTCCCGCGGTTCCAGATTTCCCATGAAGTTCAACATCCGATCGGCCTTCAAAAGCTGGTGAGCTTCGCGGATCACGGCCGGGCCCTTCTCTTCCTCAACCCCCACATTCAAGAGCGCCACCCGCGGCCGGTCTATGCCATAGACCTCTCGGCAATAGATGGAGCCCATGACCCCATACTGATACAACTGATGGGGTCTCGGGTCGAGATTGGCACCGACGTCTAGCATCAAGACGCCCCAGCCATGAAGCGCGGGTAAAATCGCCGTCAAGGCGGGCCGCTCGATGCCGCGCATACGCCCGAGGACAAAGAGGCCAGCCGCCATCAGGGCACCCGTGTTGCCCGCCGAAATGGCCGCGTCGGCGTCATTATTTTTCACCAGGCGAATCGTTTTCACCAAGGACGACCCAGCCTTTTGGCGCACAGCCTGCACTGGAGCTTCCGCGGTCTCGATGATGTCGTCGGCCTGAACCCACTCAATCCCCGGGTGGGCAATCATCGACGAGAGCTCAGCATCCAATGCCTTCCGATCCCCCACCAAAACCACCGTTAACTCCCGCTCCTGTTCCACGGCCGCCCGGGCACCGCACACGGCCGCAGAAGGAGCTAAGTCCCCTCCCATGGCGTCTACCGCAATTCTCAAAGCACGGGTCCCCCTTTACTGTCACGGTCCAACGCCACCACCACAAATTTGGCGCGAAATACCGGCACGTCGCGTACGGTACTGACCACCAACACCACCCAGCGGGGCCCTAAATGGCGAATCACCTCGGCCGTCGCCCAAATCTGCTCCCCGGCAATGACGGGCTGCTTATATTTCGCGTTGACAAGGCCTGTCAACACCACATCCCCGTCAACCACCGCCAACGCCAAGGAGTCCGCTTGCGCAAAAATATAGTGCTTGCGCACA
>JAKADW010000020.1 GCA_021820165.1 Bacillota bacterium | reverse complement strand
CTGGTACGAATTGGGAGATTCTCCGGGAGGAGGGCACGCTGGCGACATCCGAGCAAATTTTCTTCTTGTACCGTGATGAACTAAAAAACATGCTATCGGGGACGTATCCAGTAGACACCACGCATCTCGAGTCGCGACGAGCACTTTATTTTCAATATTGCCAAGAAACCCCGCCGCTGACACTGGGCAACCATTCGGCGGGAGAGTGGTCCAAGGGCGAACCATCGGGGGAATCTGGGGTGATTCATGGACTGGCCGCTTCCGGAGGGGTGTGGGAAGGTGCGGTACGAATTATTCGGGGAGTGAACGACTTTGCCCGATTGAAGACGGGGGAGGTGCTGGCCGCCCGGACTACCACTCCGAGTTGGTCGGGGTTGTTTTCCACCGCAGGTGCCGTGGTCACTGATTCGGGCGGGGTGTTGTCCCATGCCGCCACGGTAGCCCGCGAATATCGGGTGCCCTGTGTGGTCGCCGCTCGCCATGCCACAGAAGAGCTTAAGGATGGCGACATTGTTCGGGTTGATGGCAATCAAGGAACGGTCACCATGATTCGTCCTCAAAAATCATAGAGCATACGGTAAGGTCCGATGGGTTAATAGGAAGATAGCCTCATCCTCGGGAGGGAAGTCCATGATTTTCGAAACGGGCGATGTTTATGTGGACCATGCGCAACGGGCCGATCTTGATAGCCTGGTCACGGTGTTCAACTCTCAATCGGCGTTCATTCGCCGACATCTCCGTCGCCAGGTGGTGTCAAGCGAATGGCTTATCAAAGAACTCAATGCCATGAGGGATGCCGGCTTCTGGTCCTGTAAGGTGGTAGGTAAAGCCGCGGGACAGGTGATGGGATTGGCGGATGTCCGCTTCGACGAGGAGAGCTACCTTTCGCTACTAATGATTCATCAGGACCACGCTGGTCGAGGGATCGGCCAACAAGTCTTAAATGGGATTGAGTCATATGCCCGGGACCATCATGGACGAACTCTTCGCATTGACGTCCTGAAGGGATACGATAATCGCGTATTGGATTTTTGGCTCCGTAACGGGTTCCAAGCCGCCGAGGATCTGACCCTGAAATGGAATGGAGTTCTGCTTCCTGCCGTGGCGATGAATAAGGCAATCAACGCTTCCGGCGATAGCCAAACAAATGGCGTAGGGCCACGTAGCCTAAGACAACAATTCCTAGGCTGAAGAACGCCAGAATGAAGAGCATGATATCACCCCGAGAAGGATGCCACATTTGAGACGGCTCTATCCTCATTGAGACGTGGCCCCTTCACGTGACGAACGTTTCACCCGCGCCGGATCAGCTGTTCACGATTGGGGCCCACCGAGATCCACAAGATGGGAACCGCGACGAGCTCTTCCAGCCGCTCGACGTACGCACGGGCGTTTTGGGGCAAATCTTCATAACGACGAACCCCGGTAATGTCCGTCTTCCATCCAGCCAGCGTTTCATAAACGGGTTCGTAGCTATCCACCTGGCGAGACGGGAAGAGGGTCGTTTCTCGGCCAGCCTTGGCGTAGGCCACGGCCACGGGAATGGCGTCCCAATGGCTTAAGACGTCTAGATTGGTCAGAGCTAATTCGGTGGCTCCTTGAATTTCAGCCCCGTAGCGGGTCGCCACCGCATCAAACCAACCGACTCGTCGGGGTCTTCCTGTGGTCGCCCCATACTCGCCAGCGTCTCCGCCCCGTTCTCTGAGAATATGGGCGGACTCGCCAAAGAGTTCGGTGACAAAGGGTCCCGCACCCACACAACTTGAATAGGCTTTGGTCACCGCGATCACTCGGTCAATCGCGCTAGGTGGGATACCTGCTCCCACGGTCGCGTAGCCTGCTAGCGTGGATGACGAGGTGGTGAAAGGGTAAATGCCATGGTCGGGGTCCCTTAGGGCGCCGAGCTGGCCTTCCAGTAGGATGGAGCGTCTCTCTTGGATTGCCTCATGAAGAAGCTCGGTGGTGTTGCGCACGTAGGGGCTCAGGTATTCCGCCCAATATTCCAGATCCCGCGCGACGGTGTCCACGTCCAATCGTGGGCGCTGATAGGCCGATTCTAAGAGAACATTCTTGAGTTCGAGTGTCCGGGCAAGCCGCTCGCGCAATAGGGCGGGGTCCCACAAATCAGACACGCGGACGCCGACCTTGAGCGCCTTGTCGGCGTAAAAGGGTGCGATGCCCGATCGTGTCGAGCCAAACTGGCGGGTCCCTAATCTTTCCTCTTCGGCCACGTCGAGCAATATGTGGGCCTCCAGCACCACTTGGGCGCGGTCAGAAATGGCCAGGGTCGGGGCAGGCACGCCGCGTGCCCTTAGGCTATTTAACTCGGTGACGAGCGCCTTCGGGTTCACCGCCACGCCCGGTCCGATGACATTGAGGACCTGCGGGTAAAAGACGCCCGAAGGCAAAAGATGGAGGGCAAACTTTCCTAGCGGGTTCAAAATGGTATGCCCCGCATTGTTCCCTCCTTGAAATCGGACGACGATGTCAGCCTCCTGGGCCAAATAATCGGTCATTTTGCCCTTGCCCTCATCGCCCCAGTTTGCACCTACTACGGCCGTTGCGCTCATTGTTTCTCCTCCCACGCTTTAGTGTAGGGCATGGCAAGCTATAATAGAAATTAATATTTGTTTGAGGAGGTATAATCTCAGTGAATGTTAATAGTCCGTTAGACCGCTACCGAATCTTCGTGATGGTGGCAGAAACGGGAAGCTTTACGCAAGCGGGCAACCGGCTCTATTTATCCCAACCGGCCGTGAGCCAAGCCATGAAGAAACTCGAGGAGGAAGTGGGAAGTCCGCTTTTAATCCGGGGTTCTCGCGGCGTGCGCGTGACACCGGAGGGAGAAGTGCTATGGCGCCACCTCCGCGGTGCCTTCGATCTCATCGAAGCTGGCGAACGGCACGTGGCCGCCATGCAACAACTTGCTCGCGGAGAAATTCGCATCGGGGCCAGCGACAACCTTTGCCGCCATTATCTGCTACCGCGGCTGGCACAATTTCACGAGCTTCACCCCGAGGTCCATCTGCAAGTCACCAACCGAACATCGAGGGAAACGGTCGAGTTGCTTCGGCAGGGGCGTGTGGACTTTGGGGTGGTGAATCTACCCATCGAAGACGACGGGTTAGTCGTGCACACAGGGCCCGTGCTCCATGATTGCTTTGTGGCGGGCGAGCGCTATCGTCATCTGATTAATCGGGTACTCACGCCCGCTGAGCTGGTGCGACATCCCGTGATGCTGCTAGAACGGGGAAGCGTGACAAGACAGCGCATCGACGCGTATTTTGCGTCGCTCCAGGTTTCTCTGGACCCGGAAATTGAGCTCGGCAGCATGGATTTGCTGGCGGCTTTCGCCCGGGCCGGATTCGGTGTCGCGGCGGTCGTCCGCGAGTTCTTTGAAGACCAATTGGAAGCCAGAGAGCTTTTCCCGATAACTCTCCATCCCGCCCTGCCTCCTCACCGGGTGGGACTCATTCAAAAACCTGATGTGCCGCTTTCGCAAGCAGCCGCGGCGTTATTTGGAGATTTGGTCGCGGTTCGTTTTTAGCGGGGGAAATTTCCATGCGGGAACGCTACGGCCGCGGGGATTTCATGGAGTGTTCACCAATATTGTCAAGGGATCGATCGCGCCGGTCGCGGTCACCTTAATTCCTTTTCTCCACAGGGGCCTCTATCTCGGGGCCTTGTGGAATCCTTATGGCCGTCTCCACCGACCGACCGCCGTTCACTATGACCAGGGGATCTAAGCCGAACAGGGCATTCGTCGGACGAAGAGGGGGAATCGGATGGTGGTGGTGAGGGCTGCACGAGGTGACCGATGGCTCCGTAGTGGAACAGGGGCGGAACTGGCTGGGTTGGCGCCGTGCTTTCTCTCTTTATCGCGCTAAGTGGGCGGTTGGTCGCCACCCTGCTTTTTCCTGGCGGGTCCACGCCAGTCGGTGCTGCTTCGTCAACGGTGAGCTTGGGATTAAGTTTGGCCCAGGTGGCTCTCGTGGGGGCGGGGATATTTCTATTGTTGCCCCATGCTCCCAAGCGTGCCAATGACGGTAGCGATGCGATACTCGATATTGGAAGGTGCCCGGAGCGTTAATTTTCAGGGGCTTCGGCGAGGACCTGTTTGGTTTTGGATAGGCCGATGCGACTCGCGCCGGCTTCAATCATGGCCAACGCGTCGGCATAGTTCGTAACGCCGCCCGAAGCTTTTACCCCGATGGTGGGTCCGACGGCGTCCCGCAGGAGGCGAACAGCCTCGACGGTGGCTCCTCCAAAGCCAAATCCTGTGGACGTTTTCACCGTGCGGGCACCCGCGTTGACGGCCAGTTTCGCGCCTCGTTGGATGTCTTCTGGGGATAGACGGCCGGTTTCGAGAATGACTTTGACGGCAATAGACGCGGCGGCATTCACCACGGCACGGATATCCTCTTCGACCCGTGCTTCTTCATGGGACAGAAACCATCCGAGATTCCAGACCACGTCAATCTCATCGGCGCCAGCCATTATGGCCTCACGCGTTTCGGCCACCTTGGCGGGGGTCAACGATTGACCGAAGGGAAAGCCGACCGTGGCGGCAATATGGAGCGACCGATGGTCTCCGCGCAACTGGTTCACGGTGGGAACATATGCGCTATTCACACAGACGGCATAGGTGTTCCAGGAGAGGGCCTCCGAGACAAGCCTTTCAATATCCGATATGGTGGCATCCGGCTTTAAGAGCGTGTGATCCAAATAGCGTGCCAGTTCTTGCCGTTTCACGACTATCATCTCCTTGATGCCATTATACCGGTTTCGTCCTGAACCCCGCGTTTTCGGGAGTCATGGTAAAATGGGACCATTAATGGCTGAAGGGAGATGGATGGATGGCGCCAGTGTTGCCGGAACGATTGCTGTTGGCCCCGGGTCCCTCTCCCGTATCCGAGGCCGTGCGTCAAGCCATGGCGAAACCTGTATTGGGCCACCTCGATCCAGAATTCTTGGCGTTGGTTGATGGGCTGCAGGCGAAGCTTCGCCAAGTGTTCGGTACGAAAAATCGCCTCACTTTTCCCGTGTCGGGAACCGGAAGTGCTGGCATGCAAATGAGCTTGGTCAACTTTGTTGAACCCGGCGATGCCATATTGGTCATCGAGCAAGGGGTTTTCGGTGGACGCATGGCGGAAGCGGCCCGCCGGCTAGGAGCCAAAGTCGCAACGATTTCTGTGCCGTTCGGCGAGATTGTGACGCGAGACCAATTGGATAACGCGCTGGATCGCCATCCAGAGACCCGGCTGGTTGCGGTGGTTAAGGCCGAAACATCTACTGGTGTCCTGCAGCCCCTTGAAGGTTGGGCCGAGGTAGCCCACCAACGAGGGGCCCTCATTTTAGTAGACGCCGTCACCGCATTGGGGGGATTGCCTGTTGATGTGGACGTTCAGGGTTTCGACGTGGTATTTTCCGGAACCCAAAAGTGCCTTGGGGCACCACCTGGACTTGCACCAATGACGGTGGGCGAACGTGCGCTTCATCGACTCCAAGAACGTTCGACGCCAAACCCCAGTTGGTATTTTGACTTGCCAGCGATTGCTCAGTATCTTGGGAACGCCCGCGCATACCACCACACCGCGCCGGTTAGCATGATTTATGCCTTGGATCGGGCCCTCGATGAGATACTCGAGGAAGGACTCGAGAACGTATTTCAGCGGCACCAACGGGTGGCCGAGGCTTTATGGGAAGGACTTGAAGCGATGGGCCTTTCGCTGATGGTGCCGCGTTCCCACCGCCTGCCCACGGTGGCGACCATTCGCGTCCCTGAGGGAGTGGATGAGGCTCGCGTGCGCCAACGACTCTTGGAGGAACACCAGATCGAAATTGCCGGAGGCTTGGGACCTTGGGCCGGAAAGATTTGGCGGGTCGGGGTGATGGGCCGGGGCGCGCAAATTTCGCATATGATGAGCCTATTGGTCGCGTTGCGAACAGTCCTTGATCAAGAGGGGCATCCCACGCCATCAGGACTGGCTCGATTTGAACACACATATCAGCAGAAAGTGGGTCGGGCATAAAGAATGGCGCGTTGGTTAGTGATCTTAGCGGGCGGTCGCGGAGAACGGTTTTGGCCCTTGTCTCGCGTCATGCACCCCAAGCAATTTTTGACCCTGATTGGGGACCGCAGCATGTTGCAGTCGACTCGGGATCGCATCGCTTCTGTGATCGACGATGCGCACACGTTCGTGGTAACTGGCATGGATTATGTAGAGAAGGTATCCCATAGTCTTCCCGACGTGCCTCTTAGCCAGATTCTTGGGGAGCCACGGGGATGCAATACCGCTCCGTCCATCGCCTGGGCGGCTCAATTGATCGTCCGGAAGGATCCTGACGCGGTCATGCTGGTCCTGCCGTCGGACCATGTCATTCAACGGGCGGACCGGTTCCGGGAATTAGCCCTGCGGGCCTTAGACATGGCCGAACTACACGGGGGATTTTATACTTTTGGCATTGTGCCAACCCATCCCGAGACCGGCTATGGCTACATTGAACACAACGGCCCCGCTTTTCAACAGACGGATGTGTTGCAAGTGGCCCGCTTTGTGGAAAAGCCGCCCCGAGACGTTGCAGAAGCGATGGTCGAGAGTGGTCGCTTCTTTTGGAATTCGGGGATGTTTGTGTTTCGAGCGCAAGAGTTTCTCGATTCCGTGCGCCAATTTATACCGGCATTGGCCGAAGGCGTTGAGGCGTTGGCGGACGAGCCGGACCGGCAGCGCGAGATATTTGACGAGCTCCCTGCGATTTCGGTCGACCATGGCATCATGGAGAAGGCCCAGAAGGTCTACGTCCTACCGGCGGAGATTGGGTGGGACGATGTTGGGACATTTGCCTCGCTTGCCCGTCTATTGCCCCGCGATGACGAGAAGAATGCGGCCCGCGGGAATGCGGTATTTGTCGATTGCGAGAACGTGACGGCCATCTCTGATGGTCCACTGGTATCGTTTGTCGGGGTCAAGGACCTGTATGTCGTCGCCACCCATGACGCGATTCTTATTCTCGGGCCGGATCGCAGCCAGGATGTGCGAAAAGTGGTACAGGCACTCAAAGACAATGGCAATCACGACCATCTGTTGTGAAACCCGGGGCAAGACCCTAATCATTGATCATGGTAAACGGTAAGGAGGACCTCATGGAGCGCGTGCACAAGGCAGTGATTCCCGCAGCAGGACTAGGTACCCGGTTTTTGCCGGCGACCAAGGCCCAACCGAAAGAAATGATCCCCATTATTGATACGCCGACCATTCAGTTGGTTGTCGAAGAAGCGGTCCAATCCGGCATTGATGATTTTTTAGTGGTCATCGGACGCGACAAGGGCTCCATTGAAGACCATTTTGATCGGGCGCCGGAACTTGAAGAATTTCTCAAAGAGCGTGGAAAAGAAGACTTGTTGCAGGTCGTTCAGCACGTGAGTGCTCTCGCGGATCTTCATTTCATTCGGCAAAAAGTTCCCATGGGGCTCGGGCATGCGGTCTTGGCTGCCCGGCGGCATGTTGGGGAGGAGCCATTTGCGGTACTTCTTGGAGATGACGTAATGGTCGGCGATCCGCCCGTTTTGCAACAACTCATGGCCCATTGGCGTCCGGGCCGATCGGTGGTGGCGGTGCAGCGCGTGACCCGTCAGGAAGCCTCACGGTATGGCATTGTTTACGGGGAGGAGCAAGCGGACGGCACGGTGCAGGTGAGCCGACTGGTGGAAAAGCCTCCTCTGGAAGAAGCCCCCCAGGATCCTCTAGCTATTATGGGCCGATATATTTTGGACCCGGCGGTATTTCACCTGTTGGCCGATTTGCCCAAGGGGGCCGGTGGAGAAATTCAGTTAACGGACGCCCTAGATGTTTTGGCGCGTGAGCATCAGCTGGTAGCCGTACCCTATGTGGGTAAGCGCTACGACGTCGGCGAGAAGCTGGGCTTCGTCAAAGCGACCATTGAGGCGGCTTTGGAACGGGACGACATTCGTGATCAGGTCCTGCAATACTTAAGAGAGCTGCTATCAGACTCATTGCTGGCCGAATAGCCAGTTCCAGAACGAAGACCCTCAATGCTATCGAGGGTCTTTTTTTGCGTCTTCTGTCGAGAACCTTTCTCAAGCACTCTACAGATTCTGTCATTTTCATCCCTCTGCCATTGGTAAATTAAGGATGACTTTGGGACAGCACGGGAGGACGTCTATGGCAGGCGAGGTCGTGAGAATGGACGAGAAATGGTGGGGCCACGGTCAATCGACAGCAGGTGCGCCATCCCGATGGAAAGAGCAACTCGGGGTGGGAATTGGTGGCGCTATTTTGGGACAAGCCATACTGTATCACCATGCGGCACCGTTTGTCGCGATTTTTTCTCTGCTAGTCTGGCAAAAACGACGACATTGGTATGCCCCGATGATGCTAGGAGGCTTGATCGGTACAGCAGTGGCGGTCGGATGGCTGTCGGCCTTGATCCTCTTGGCGTGGGGATTTGTGGTGCCGTTTCCTTGGCACCGGCCTGGATGGCAATTTCTCCGCTGGCCGCTCTTGGCCGTCGGGGCGGCGGCTCTTTTTCTTCTCGGTCAGACGTGGACCTCCTACGTTCTCATTATTAGCGGGTTGGTGGCAGCGGGCTCGGTGGTGCTCTTCTGGCTTTTGTCGCGTGAATTGGAACGGGTCTTGGTGGGAGACGTTGATCGCCGGACATTGGTCCTGGCGATGGCATCCCTCGGTTGCTTAATCGCTGGTTTGGCGGGCTATCAAGTCCTTGACGTCAATCCGAGCTTGTTTTTTGGGGCCTTAGTCATGTTAGCCGCCACCGCCATTCAGGGGCCTTCGGGGGGGGCGGTGGCAGGAGCCACGCTTGGGGTAACGCTCGCCCTTCGGGGGGGCTCATCCGAGGTCATGGTGGGCATCTTGGTGGCAGGCGGTTATCTCGCGGGCTGGTTAAGCACTAAGCATTGGCGCTGGGCCTCAGTAGGACTCATGGCGGGCGTGATTCTGTATGCGCTCTTCATCCAAATGCCTGAGCCTCTGCAGCCCTTTTGGATTTCTACGGCCGGGGCAGCCGCGGTGTTTCAGGCAGTGCCTGACAGCGTGATTGTGATGGCGCGACGGTGGGCGGAATCCTTCGCGGGGATTAACGCGCGCGATCTTTTTGGGCAGCGGATGGCAAAGATTGCCGATGTCATGCGGGAAATGGCGAGGGCGTTTCGCGTCGATGACGAGGTCGAGGCCCCGGAAACCCAACTAGTGCAGTCGGTGATCGAATCTGTCTGCAAGAAGTGTTCCTTGTATCGGTCTTGCTGGGAGGATGAATTCTATCGCTCCTATCGAGGGTTGATTGATTTGAGCGCCAAGGCCGAGGAGGCGGTAGTGACCGCCGAGGATTTGGATGGGGATTTGGCGCGGCGTTGTATTCGCCCGGATGCCGTGGCCCACGCGGCCAACTTGGCCATGAATCGGGAAAAAGAGCGGGCCAACTTCGCCTTACGCATTAAGGAAAGTCGGGCTTTGGCGGAGCTACAGTTGACGGGACTTGCCCAATTAGTGGCTGAGATGGCAGACGATGTCCAGGATACCCCGCTGGTGAAACGGCGCCGTTGGCGCGTGGATCCCTTGCCATATCAGGTTGGGGTGGCCAAGCGCCCCCGTCGCGGGGGCGTGATTAGTGGAGATAGTGAGCTGATCTGCGATATTTCCCCGACCCGTGTGGTCTTTGGTATTTCCGATGGCATGGGCGTCGGTCCCCGTGCTGCATGGGAAAGCGGGACGGCCATGTCGCTCCTAGAGCAGCTTCTGATGGCGGGATTTTCCCAACCTCTCGCCGTGAAGGCGGTGAATACCACATTGTTATTGCGCTCGGTGGATGACCACTTTGCCACCTTGGACCTCCTAATGCTGGACCGAGAGGCACGCCAAGTGGAGATCGTGAAAGTGGCAGCATCTCCCACCTTCATCTGCCGGCGCGGGCAGGTTTTTCAGATCCAAGGGCACAGCCTTCCCGTGGGGATTGTCCAGGACGTGGTGATTGAACCCATTATGCAATCCGTTGAGCCGGGGGATATTGTGGTGATGGTAACGGATGGGGTCATGGAAGTGGATCAGAAAAGCGGAGAGGCGCGCTTGAAGCGGCTGTTGGAACAGATACCTACAGGAGATCCCGAAATGATGGCCGAGACCATCTTGAGCTTCATGCTGGGGGACAGTCAAGACGGGCGTGATGATGCCTTAGTGATGGTGATTGCGATTGGTGCGCAGCAATCCACCCCGTTGGCCGCAGAGCGGGTAGAAAACGCCGTAGGTGAATGGCAACGGGTAACACCCATGGCGTTCCGGGGGCGGTCCCCGTCCCGTCGGGGATGAGGGTGAATTTATCTTTAAGATGGGCTACACTCGACGCATGATCGAACACCCACTTGAGATACAAATGGTCCAAATGGCGGAGGCACTCTGGGATCCTGGCATCCCATTGGTGGTGGCCATCAGCGGCGGGATTGATTCTATGGCGCTCTATGCGCTTTTGGAGGCGATAGAGTCCGTACGGCCCGTCACATTGCATCCGGTCCATGTCCATCATGGGCTGAGAAGGGCCGCCGACGAAGACGCTGAATGGCTCTCGGGAGTCATCGAGGAGCACTATGGGCGGAGTCTGGTGGTGCTCCGCGTGGATGCCACGACAAAACCTGGCGAGAGTCTGGAAATGGCGGCCCGAAGGGCCCGGTATGGCGCGCTCTTCGAGTATCTAGGCACCTTGGGAGAACAGGCCCGCTTGGCTGTCGCCCACCAATTGGATGATCAAGCGGAGACGGTACTGATGCGGGCCCTGATGGGGACGGGCATTACGGGGTTGGGCGGGATTCATCGAACTCGAGGACCCATTGTGCGCCCCCTCTTGTCTGTGTCCCGCGCCCGTCTTCAAGCCTACCTCGTTGAACGTCACATCCCCTGGCGGGAAGACGAAACCAATCAGGACTTGGCGGTCCTTCGGAACCGGATTCGCCATCAGCTCATGGATTGGATTAGCCGCGAGGTGAACCCTCGGGCCGCCGAGGCACTGGCCCGCTTGGCGGACGATGCCCAGCGCGAACGCGAGGGGTTGGATCTTGCACTGGATCGGATTTTACGGGGCGAGGTTTATCAGTCGGCGGATCGTTTGGTGCTTGAGCCGTCATGGACGACATGGCCTCCCGCCTGGACCATTCGGATCTTGGAACGATTTGCCCATACCTGTCACTTGCGCCTGGCCCAGCATCATTATCTCACGGCGCTCAAGACGTCCATCACCTGGCCCGGCGGCGTTCAGGTTGAACACCGACCTGATGGCCGCTTGGAGGTAAGGCGGCGGATCGATGTGATCTTGCCGCCGCCGATGGTGTTACCCGACACGGGAGTTCTAAATTTCGGAGCATTTCGGATTGAGACCCGGTGGTCCCGTCCGGAGGATGCCGAACCCGGATGGACGGTGATTAATGGTCGCTGGCCCACAATTATTGTGAGGTGCTGGCAGCCAGGCGATCGACTAACGCCTCTGGGAATGAAGGGATATACGAAAAAGGTGCAGGACGTATTCGTGGACGCAAAGATTCCTAAGGGGTTGCGTGCTTCATGGCCCATTGTAGTGGCGGAAAATGGGCCCATCTTGGCCATTTTGGGGGTGCGTGTATCCGAAGAGGCGCGGGCCACGCCCGGCCAGCCCGTCTGGTTGGTTCGGGTCGTCCCGCCCGATATCGAGAACGGACCCTCTTAGTCGTGCCGGGTCACCTTCGCCGGGGAATTGCGGAAAGGTCCGGCCAAAAACTGCGTATGCTATAATGTAACCCGATATTAATTCGCCAAATTTGGGTAAGGAGAGCCTGATGACCAATCGGTGGGTACGCGGTATTTTAACCGCGATTTTTGCCTTGTTGCTTATTTCCACGCTCTGGGAATTGACCAGTGCCCCGGGCCGCGGGGTGGCCCAGGTGTCGTATAGCCAATTATTAAGGCTTGCCAACACGGGGCAAATTGCCAAGGTGGATATTAATCCCCAAACGCACGTGGCCACAGCGGTGACCACCAGCAAGAAGAGTTTCCAGACCGTTTATGCCACCGGTGGGACGGCCGCGTTGGCAGATACCATGGTCAAAGATCACGTGGGTAACGTTACTATATCCCATCCGGCGACCACCTCGTTCTGGCTCTCGCTCTTGACCAACTTTTTGCCGCTTTTGGCCATTTTGTTCATGTTTTACTTCTTCCTCAGTCAAAGTCAGGGTGGGGGAGGACGAGTCATGCAGTTTGGTCGCTCGCGTGCTCGCCTCCACAATGCAGACGAACGGAGGCGTGTGACATTTGACGATGTCGCAGGCGTCGAGGAAGAAAAACAAGAGCTAGCTGAAGTGGTGGACTTTCTTCGCTACCCCAAAAAGTATCTCGAGTTGGGTGCTAAGATTCCGAAAGGCATTTTGCTCTCCGGTGCGCCGGGAACGGGTAAAACACTATTGGCTCGGGCGGTGGCCGGGGAAGCGGGAGTGCCTTTCTTTTCCGACAGTGGGTCTGACTTCGTGGAAATGTTTGTCGGTGTCGGAGCGTCTCGGGTCAGGGACCTATTTGATCAGGCCAAGAAAAACGCGCCCTGCATTATCTTTATCGATGAAATCGATGCCGTGGGGCGCATGCGCGGCGCCGGTTACGGTGGCGGCCATGACGAGCGCGAACAGACGTTAAATCAGCTGTTGGTGGAGATGGATGGATTTGGACCCAACGAGGGCATCATTGTTATCGCGGCGACCAACCGTCCCGACGTACTGGACCCCGCTTTGTTGCGCCCAGGCCGGTTCGACCGTCAGATTGTGGTTCACCGTCCCGACGTCAAGGGCCGACTAGAAATCTTGAAGGTGCATACGCGCGGGAAGCCTTTGGATCCCGATGTAGATC
>JAKADW010000019.1 GCA_021820165.1 Bacillota bacterium | reverse complement strand
GGATCTAAAGACGGCCGATGCGCTGCGCGAGGCCCTGGACAAGCTGATTGATCGTTACCGGGAAAAAAATTTGATCCTCGACCTAGCCGAGGTCGACTTCGTTGATAGTTCGGGATTAGGTGTGATTTTAGGCCGGTATCGGCGTCTTAATGCTCAATCCCGCAGCATTTCCTTGGTGGGCGTCAAACCCCCGGTGCGGGCGGTGTTGGAGTTAGCGGGAATCGACTCCATCATGTCAGTCACCGACCTGGCCAAGAGTCGTCCGGAGGCCGCTACACCGAATTAGGCGGCGAAGTCTTTTGAAGGAGCGAGGCAATGTGAATCGCGTGCAATTACGTTTTCTATCGTTGGCTGACAATGTGGGACTGGCCCGGATCACGGCGGCGGCCTTGGCGGGACAGGCGAATTTCTCCTTAAACGACATTGAAGAAATCAAAGTGGCCGTCTCGGAGGCGGTCTCCAACGCTGTAATCCACGCCTATCGGGGGCGGTCTGACGGGTGGATTCAGGTCGATTTAGAATTGGATGCTACGGGGATTACCATCGATGTCGAGGACTGGGGTGTGGGCATCAAAGACGTCGAGCAGGCGCGCGAGCCCGCTTATTCCGAAGACCCAGAGCGCATGGGATTGGGTTTCGTATTTATGGAATCCTTTATGCACGGCTTCGACGTGGAGTCCACTTGGGGCAAGGGCACGCGCGTCCACATGCGCCGGTTTGTCACCCTCTCCGGAGAATTGTCGCGCGATGCCCAATGAGGATCGGTGGGTGGACGGAGGTGTGGACGAGCCCGGTCTGTACCGCCGCGCCCAAGCGGGCGACGCTCTGGCCCGTCAACAATTGGTGGAGCGCCATTGGAATCTGATTTGGCATATTGTGCATCGGTTTCAAGCGCGAGGCTACGATCCCGATGATCTGTTCCAAGTGGGAGCTATTGGTCTCTTGAAGGCCATCGACCGATTCGATGTGGACCGGGGGCTCAAATTTTCCACGTATGCGGTTCCGTTGATTATGGGAGAAATCCGTCGTCATCTGCGGGATGACCAACCGATCCGGGTGGCGCGGTCCTTGAGGGAATTAGGTATGAAGGTGGAAACCACCCGGGCGCAGATGGCGCAGAAGCTTGGGCGGGAACCCACCGCCCAAGAAATTGCAGACGCCTTAAATGTGGACGTCAGCGACATCACCGAGGCATTGGAAGCGGTACGACCGCTTGCTTCGCTCAACCAAACCCTGGAAACGCCCAATGGATCGGAAACGCCGTTAGGGGACAATATTAGCGATTCGCGGGCTGAAGGCGAGTGGGTGGAACAGTTGGCGCTCTCCCAGGCGTTTCAATTGTTGGATGAACGGGAACGATTCATTCTGCGCCTACGGATCGTCGAGGGACGCACCCAAATGGAGGTGGCCCGTCGTCTCGGTGTCTCACAAGTTCAGGTGTCACGCCTGGAAAGACGTGCCTTGGATAAGTTAAAGGCGGCACTCAGCGATGAGGAGAGTCGGAGCTCTTGAGTAGCTGGGAAGTCTTTTGGTCAATACTACTCCCGAACCACGCGTTCGGGAGTTTTTTATTGACCGGAGGGACTTTGATGAACCAAGAGCAAAAGGCATATCAAGAACTTACTCAACGAATGATGCCCAGACGGCCCATTTTTCGTAATCTCCTCTGGGCGTTTTTTGTGGGCGGTATGATCTCGGAGGTTGGTCAGGGCATTGAATGGTTCTTCATGCACCATGGCCATCTCACAGCAAAGCAAGCGGCCGCACCGACCTCGGTGGTGCTGATTGCGGTGGGAGCACTCTTGACGGGACTTGGTTGGTATGACCGGCTGGTCAAACGGGCGGGCATGGGGGGAGCGCTCCCCATCACGGGGTTTGCCAACGCCATGGTCGCCCCCGCCATGGAGTACAAAACGGAAGGACTCCTGATGGGGATTGGGGCGCGACTCTTTACCGTAGCCGGTCCGGTCTTGGTGTATGGAATGGCTACGGCCTTTATTGTCGGAGCTTTACGCTATTTAATTACGGGGGTCGCCTGATGGCGCTCGAAAAGGTCGGGTTGGCCACCTATCGGACATCGGGGGTGTTTGTTCTCGGGACAGGAGCCGTGGTGGGTCCCAAGGAGGGACACGGGCCTCTCGGCCCGCATTTCGATCGCGTGTGGGAGGACGAGCGCCAAGGGCATAAAAGTTTTGAACAGGCCGAACAGGCACTATTAGCCGAGGCATACGACGTAGCTCTTCAGAAAGCCTTAGCTCGGTGGTCGGATATCGAGTTGGTGCTGGGAGGAGATCTGCTCGACCAAATAGTCAGCACCAACTTTAACGCCCGCCAGCATGGGCGCCCTTTAGCGGGACTGTTTTCGGCGTGCGCCACCTTCACCGAAGGGCTCGGACTGGGGGCCCTTTTGATTGCCGGAGGCGGCATGAATACGGTAATGGTTTCCGCTTCAAGCCACCATCAAACGGCGGAGCGGCAGTTTCGCTTTCCTTTGGAGTTAGGCTATCAGCGCACTCCTACAGCCGCTTGGACATCCACGGCCGCCGGGGCGGTGGTGTTGGGGTCAAAATCGGGTCCGCTCGCCGTTGAAGCCGTTACGCTGGGACGCGTGGTGGACATAGGCGCCCAGGACCCCAATGACATGGGAAGCGCGATGGCTCCGGCGGCCTTTGACACCATTCAGCAACACCTTAAAGATACGGGCCAAAAGCCCGGAGACTTCACCAAGATTTTTACCGGGGACCTCGGCCATTTTGGCATCCGCATGCTGACGGCTTACGCCGAGTCTAAAGGGCTCCGCTTCGGCTCCGAGTTGGATGACTGTGGCCGCTCTCTCTATGACGCCGAGTCTCAAGACACGCATAACGGCGGATCCGGACCGGGGTGTTCTGCGAGTGTATTCGCAGGCCCGCTCGCCCGGCGATTGGCGAGCGGTGAGTGGGAGCGGCTTTTGCTGGTGGCCACCGGTGCGCTCTTTTCGCCCACCACCTCTCAACAAGGGGAGTCCATTCCTTCGATAGCACATGCGGTATCGATTCGCGCTCGAAGGGGGGAAGCGCAATGATGTTTCTATGGGCCTTTATCGTTGGGGGACTCCTCTGTGTGGCGGCGCAGCTGGTCATGGATTTGGGTCAATACACGGCCGGTCAGGTGCTGGTGCTGTTCGTCATGTTGGGAGCGCTGTTTGGTGGGTTGGGACTTTACGGGAAATTAGTGCACTTGGCTGGGGCTGGAGCGTCGGTACCGTTGCCGGGATTTGGCTACACAATGGTGGAGGGAATTGGGCAGGCTGTTAAAGAGAAAGGCGCCTTGGGGCTCTTCACCGGGGGGCTCACGGCCGCCGCTGGGGGGATTAAGGCAGCGGTGCTGTTTGGGTTAGCAGCCGCCCTCATTTTTAAGCCCAAAGCGTAAGCATGAACGATGGAGGATAACCATGGCCAAGAAAAAACGCGTCATTATTTTAACCGATGGAGATCAAACCGCTTATCGAGCCCTCTCGGAAGCTTGCCACGACCTCCAATGCCACCCTCTGACGGCCTCTGAAGGAAACCCTACGCCGCTCAGTGGGTCAGCGTTGGTAGAGCGGGTGCTAAAAGCACCCAAGGAACCGGTTGTGGTCATGGTGGATGATCGCGGGGAGGCGGGTTTAGGCCGGGGAGAGCGGGCATTGGACGTGCTCATTAATTCCCCGGACATCGAGGTTTTGGGGGTCGTGGCGGTGGCAGCCAACACCCATCCGGTTGAGGGGGTGGACGTGACCGAGTCTGTGGACCAAAACGGCGAGGTTGTGGCCGAGGCCGTCGACAAAGACGGCCACCGGGTTTCTGGGCATACCTTGAAGGGCGATACGGTTGATGTGCTGCGGGGATTTGCGGGAACGATTGTTGGTCTTGGGGATCCCGGAAAGATGGAGGGGCATGATGCGGTCGGTCGCGGAGTCCCCGCTACGCGCCGGGCTTTGGAGGAAATTCTCCAGAAGGGGGGCGGCGATCATGCCCACCGTTAGGTACAAGGTGCAGGGCAAGGGGGCAGTGGCCAAGCAGGAGGTCTCGGAGAGCCTTGACGAAAATTTGCAATGGATGAAGCGCTATCTGGGCTATAAGGAATCCTTTGATATCTTGGTGCGTGAGTTTGAAGTGGCCAAGACAAAGTGCGCGCTGGTGTGTGTGGACTCTTTTATCGACTCCACCGTCCTCACCCTCATTATGAACCAACTGGAAACCCTACCCGAGAGCGCCTTAAAGCATCCCACTATGGAGGGGCTTTTAAATCATACCATCCCCTATATTGAGGTGTCGCCCGAAAGCGAGCTGGAAGCGGCCGCTAATCAAGTGTTGGCGGGCCCAGTGGCGTTTCTTGTTGATGGCGTTAAGCATGTGGTGGTGGTGGACGTTCGGAAGTACCCGGATCGCAATCCCAGTGAGCCCTCGTTGGAACGGGTGTTGCGGGGACCGAAAGACGGCTTTGTGGAAACGCTGGTCTTCAACACCTTATTGGTCCGCAGGCGGCTTCGGGACCCCAACCTACGCATCGAAGCCTTACAGGTGGGGCGTCGGTCCAAGAGCGACGTGGTCATAATGTACATTAAAGATATCGCGGACGACAATCTCGTCAAGCTACTCCGTCAGCGTTTGAAGGCAATCGACGGGGATGCCATGACTATGTCTGAAAAAGCCCTGCAGGAGTGGATCATTAAAAAACCCTGGTGGAATCCCTTTCCCAACGGCAAGTTCACCGAGCGCCCCGACGTGGCAGCAGAACACTTAACGGAAGGGCACGTGCTGGTCATGATTGACACCTCGCCCAACGCCCTTATCGTTCCGGTGACATTGTTCTCCTTCTTGCAGTCGGTGGAGGAGTACCACGAGGACGTCATGAC
The DNA here is from genome assembly GCA_021820165.1 of Bacillota bacterium. The sequence goes on along the minus strand of JAKADW010000019.1, from coordinate 8,126 downwards.
GGGGACGTACTTAAAGTGGGTTCGGTTTCTTGGGGTATTGTTTTCCTGGGTCATTCCTCCGCTTTGGTACGCACTCGTGGTGACACACGCTCACTTGCCGGGAAAATTGGATATCCTGATGAAACCCAAGGTAACCGACATCCCCTTGTTCTGGCAACTGGTGGGATTGGAAATTGGGGTCGATCTGTTGCGTCTAGCGCTGACCTTTAGTCCGGACCCCTTAACCCAGTCGATGGGCTTTTTCGGCGCCATTTTGCTCGGCGACGTGGCCATCAAAGCAAAGCTTATCAACGCCGAGCCGATGGTGTTGGTGGCCCTCGCTGCCGTCGGCACCTTTACGGTTCCTGATATTGATTTCGGCATGGCGGTACGGCTGGTCCGCTTCTTTTTGCTTATTTGCACAGGCCTTGGGGCGGCTATTGCCTTGCCATGGCTGGGATTCGCCGTCGGGGTTATCATTCCCGGAGTGATTATGTTCACCAATGATTCTTTCGGAGTGTCCTATGTTTGGCCCATTGTTCCATTTAATGCCAAGGCCGCGCTGGCACAACTGGCACGAAAGCCGCTGAACATGAAAATTTACCGCCCCGCTTTGACCCATCCCAAGGACAAAACGCACCGACGGCCGCCGGGGAAGGAGCCCGTTTAGCGGTTGACCGCCCTTTAGGGGGATGCTAGTCTGGAGAAAGCACGGGGCGTGATTCCTGGCGCCCCTTGATTCTCGGGATGGGGGTTGGCGCATGCGCCCAGATACATACGAAAAGAGCGTGAACGGCCACATTTCAGTGGGTGGAGTGCCCGTGCGCGAGTTGGCTGAGACGTTTGGCACGCCTTTATACATTTTAGATTACGCCACCATTCTGGACCGCATGCATGCATACCGGCAGGCATTGGGCGCTATGAACCCGGCGGGTATGACCGCCTACGCTGGTAAAGCCTTTTTATGCCGAGCGATGGTGGAGTTAGTGCAACAAGAGGGATTGCTCCTCGATGTGGTATCCGGGGGTGAACTCTATACGGCCATTCGGACCGGGTTCCCGCCCGAGGACATTCTCTTTCACGGCAACGTGAAAACAGATGGTGAGCTGGAGTACGGGCTTCACGTTGGGGTCGGACAGTTCGTGGTGGATTCCTTGGATGAACTTTTCCGGTTGGACCGGCTAGCTGCAAAGATGGGCCGTTCTGCACCTGTCTTGTTGCGTCTCACGCCGGGTATCGATGCCCATACCCATGATTTCATTCGTACCGGGCAATTTGACTCGAAGTTTGGTTTCGGCATGGCTGATGGGATTGCCGACCGGGCAATGGAGATGGTGCTGGGGGCGCAACACCTCCGCTTAAACGGATTCCATGCCCACATCGGGTCGCAAATTCTTGAAACCGACCCGTTTGTGGCCAATGCTGAGGCGTTACTGACGTTTAGCCGTCGTTGGCATGAACGGGCCGGATATTGGCCAGAGGTGTTGGATATTGGTGGCGGGATTGGGGTGCGCTATGACGGAGTCGAGGAACTGCCGTCATTAGAGGAAATTGTGCACTCCGTAGAGTCAGTCGTTCGTCACCTCACCCCCTCGGGTCTCGCTCGCCCTAAGGTCATCATGGAGCCGGGGCGCTCCATTGTTGCGGAATCGGGGGCGACACTATACACCATCCAGGCCAACAAGGTCGTGGCCGGTGGCAAGGCCTATGTCGCGGTGGATGGCGGTATGGGCGACAATATTCGTCCCGCGCTCTATCAGGCCCGCTATCAGGCGGAAGTGGACGGAAAGGTTGAGGGTTCCCCGGACGTAGTAGCCACCGTGGCGGGCAGGTACTGTGAAAGTGGCGACATTTTGATTGATGGCGCAGAACTCAAGGATCCAAAGGTAGGGGACTTGTTGGTGATTTGGGCGACGGGCGCCTATAACTATTCGATGGCATCCACGTACAACCGAGTGCCCCGGCCGGCCGTGGTTGTTGTTAAGGACGGGGTGGCGGCAGTATGGGTGGAGCGGGAGACTTGGGATGATGTGATGCGCCTGGACAAGCCTCTCACCACGCACAAGCGTGTGAATGCCTGATGTCTGAGAGGCCGGTCGCCCCCCCGGAAGAACTGAAGGTGATCGCCGAGCGGATTCGTCGTCATCCGGAATTCGCTCGAGAACTTAACGTTTCGGCGTTGGCACAAGAGGTCGCCGGACGTTGGCGGGAACACAGTGATATGCTGCAGGCAAGCGAGGAAATTCCCGTCGCGGCGTGGATTGTCAAGAAAAAGGTCGAAGGGCTGATCCGACCTGACGATCCTGAACCGGAAGGACCTACGTTTGATCTGTCCCTCCGTCCCGAGTGGCTGGAGGACGCCGTATCGGAATTAAGAAATTTAGAGGATAGGGCCTTAATGCGCTGGGGACGGGTGGGGGAGCCTTTGCCTCGTCCTCCGGCGCCGGTGAAGGACCCCAGCCCTTGGAAGCTTTCTTGGTCCTACCCCACGCTGCGGCCGAAGCCCGCTCCCATAGAGCGGCGGATCGCTCGCGAACCGGAGCCGCTCTCGGTGCACATCGAGATGTTGTATCAAACGGTGCAGGGCGAGGGTCAACTCAGACTTCAACAAAGTCTCATGGGCCGACCGCGGCCTGAATGGGTCGCGAGATTTTTAGCGGCGGTACACCTATGGCATGCGCGTCGGGTTCAGGCGGAGCAGGGGGTACCATTTGGCCCGATTGATCTCACACCAGCAGATGGGGGTCCAGGGTCGTGAATCATTTGGATATGCTGGAGGCCCTGTTGTTTGTGCACGGGGACCCGGTGTCCGAGGATCAACTGGCCTTGTGGCTAGATGTCGCCTCGGAGGCTGTAGGGGCGTACGTGGAGGCCTTGAACCAGAACCTTCACGTTCGCGGGTCCGGTCTCACTGTGCAATGGGTCGAGGGTGGGGTGCGGCTAACGACCCACCCGCGTCTTTATGATAACCTAGCCGAGCGGGTATCCCGGCGAGCTCCCGAGCCCTTATCGCATGCAGCTTGGGAGGTGCTGGCGATTGTCGCCTATCGCCAACCAATCACACGGTTGGAAATTGAGGCGATACGCCAGACGGGATCCGAACGGGCCCTGGACACCTTGTTAAATCGCGACTTAATCGAGGAGGTAGGGCGCAAGGAGGCCCCCGGGCGACCTATTCTCTACGGCACAACCCCCCGGTTTCTGCGAGAGTTTGGACTGAAGAGTCCGGGCGACCTCCCGCCGCTTAGCGCTTCGGGCGAACTATCCTCTTCCTCCGAAACGGTAGAATAGGAAAAACTTACGCGGGAACGCTACCCCCATGAACGGGATACTGGTAGCGTTTTTCATTTTTGGATTGCTGGCGCTCATCGTCGTAGCCCTGTGGCTTCCGATGAGGCTTTGCATAACGGTCGACGTGGAGGGACTACACGTCGTGCTGACGGTTCAGGTGTCGTATGGGGGCATGGCCCGCCGACGCACCTGGAGGCTCCCTGTGCTCCCACCCCAGCACTCCCAGGAAACAGCGGGCTCCTCCCATTTTTCTTTGAATCCGCAACTTATCGATGAGGCCATTTGGGCGTATCGACTCTTGAATCGTATTACCGATCGACTCTGGCACCGCATGGTGGTGAAGGATTTCACCCTATCGGTGCGCGTGGGCACGGGCGATGCGGCGCAAACGGCGCTCTGGATGGGTCGGCTCACCGACCTTACCGCCTGGTGGATCGGGATCCGGATAGCACCTCGCGCCACAAAGCCCCCCGCATGGGTGGTGATCCCCGACTGGGACGAGGAGATTTTCGCCGGCAAATTTACCAGTATAATTCAGCTTCGCCCCTCCGATATTATCTTCGCGATCGTATACGGCCTCTTGGGCCATCTCAAAGGAGGACAACCCAGTTATGGACAATCTGTCCAACAGCACCACCAATCCGCCTAGGCCAACCGCACATCCCATCGAGGGATTAATGAAGACGGCCATGGAGTCGATCAAGGGCATGATCGATGTCAACACAGTCGTCGGAAAGCCGGTGGAAACCCGTGATGGCGGGACCATCATTCCGGTGTCTCGTGTGTCGTTTGGATTTGCGGCAGGGGGTGGGGAATACTGGAGTCGGTCGACCGACAGCCACGGGCACCCCTTCGGCGGCGGCAGTGGCGCCGGGGTCACGGTGCATCCCGTCGGTTTTCTGGTCATGCATGGCGACAATGTACGGCTCCTCTCGGTGGATAAAGGGGACATTTGGGAGTCGCTCGCCAACAATGTGCCGCAACTGGTGGAGCAACTACAAGATATGTGGAAGGATCGGGAAAACCCGGCAACCAAGCGCCATCGGAGCACCATCATCGATCCTACAGGGCAATGATTCATGCGGAGCCTCTATAAAGGCATCATTGGGTTCGGGCTGGTGTCTATCCCCATTCAGGTGTTTAAGGCCATGGAGAGCGAGCGCGTGACCACCCACTGGATTCACGAGCCCTGCCGAACCCGAATACAGTACCAAAAATTTTGTCCGACGTGCGAGCGCCCCGTGGCTACAGAAGAGGTGGTGACGGGGGCGCCGTTGCCGGACGGGCGTTTCGTCATTCTGCCCCCGGAGGACAAGGCAGCGCCGACCGACCACACCATTACCATCGTCAACTTTCCGACGCTCAGTGAAATTGATCCGGTCTTCTGGGAGACATCCTATTGGCTTAAACCGGGCGCTGGGGGCCAAAAGGCCTACCGCCTTTTGACGCGAGCTATGCGAGACATGGGGCGGGTGGCGCTGGCGGAAATGACCTTGCGCAAGCGCCCCTCTTTGGCTGTCGTGCGAGCCTATAACGAAACCACCTTGATGCTCCACCGTATGTATTATCCGGAAAGTCTCAGAAAAGAGGGCGCGGCGTTCGGGCCCGAGGGAGGTACCGAAGTTCCCGACAAGGAATTGGCTATGGCTCATACTTTGATTGAGCACATGGCAGAGCCGTTTCGACCGGAGGAGTACCCCAATCGGGCCCGATTGGAACGCCTGCAACAGATTGAAGCGCTGATGCCGACGGCAACCATGCCTAAGACGGCACCCGAACAGGAGGTATTGGACCTCATGGAGCAGCTACGGGCGTCTGTCGAAGCCCAAGAGAAGCATGGCACCGGGTAGGCTCGAGCCGGGAGACTTTATCCCGCCTATGTTGGCCGTGACGGCAAAGGCGCCATTTTCCGAGAGTGGCTGGTGGTTTGAAACGAAGTGGGACGGCTACCGGGCTATCATTAGTCGAGGAGAGGCGTTACGCATTTATTCCCGGCGGGGGCACGACCTTATTGCCTGGTATCCTGTCCTCAAAGAGGTAGGGGATTCGGTCCCAAAGCAGGTGGTTCTCGATGCCGAGCTGGTGGCATGGGCCAATGGTCGGCCTGACTTTCATGCTTTGCAGCAACGGACCGCCGACCATTATCTCTTGATGGTTTTTGATTGTCTCTACGCACGGGGGCGGTGGATGCTGCATGAACCGCTGGCGATTCGTCTCGAGATGTTGCATCAAGAGGTGCAAACTCGGGGAATGATTGTACTGACTGAGGGCGTACGAGACGTCGGTGAACGCTATTATCAGGCCATCCAATCCGCGGATCTCGAGGGTGTCATGGCCAAACGTCTCACGAGTGCGTATTTACCCGGCCGGCGAAGCCCGACCTGGCAAAAGTTTCTGGTGCTGAAAACAGGTTGGTTCTGGGTGGCGGCGGTGCAACGGCACCCGGAAAACGGGTGGTACTGGCATTTAGCCGAGAGGCGGGGTGGACGCGCCGTGCCGGTGGGGCGGGTGCGGGCTCCCAGCGATTGGGTGGCTCCGATGAGTCAAACGGGCGAAGAGCTCCAAGAACCATTTCCGGTCGAGGTGTCATACCGGGAAATCACACGTGAGGGGCATTTGCGGCATGCACGAGTCAGACAATGGCATCCCAGCACGCTGGCCTAAAATTCCCCATCCTGACCGAGTTCTTTATCCCGGACCCGGGCTCACGCGGATGGACGTATTGCGCTACTATGCCGAGGTGGCGCCTTACCTTTTGGAGTTGGCCAAGGACCGGGCGGTGACCGTCAAGCGGTGGCCCCACGGCGTCGATGGGCCTATGTTCTATCAAAAGCATCCCCCAGAAGGGGGAGCTATTTACCTGAAGAATCTGCCCCAATTGATCACCTGGGTGGCGCAAGGGGCGCTCGAATTCCACGCACCATTAGGGAAGTCTTCGGAACCACTCGTCCATGATTGGGCAATTTTGGATTTGGATCCCAATCCGCCAGCCGGGTGGTCTGAGGTGATGAAGGTCGCTGGGGTTTTCCGCACCCTGCTGGATTTATTGGATTTACCGTTCCTCATGAAGACCTCGGGGCAACGCGGCCTTCACTTTTACATCGCCATCGAGCCATTGAATCATCAGGAGGTGATGGCGATCATGGGCCGGCTCTCGGAGATGGTGGTGGAAACCATTCCAGACAATGCCACCGTCGCCCGCTTGAAACGGGACCGGGGCGCGCGGGTGTATCTGGACTATCTCCAGAATGGCTACGAGCGCACCACGGTTCTTGCTTATAGTCTTCGTGCAACTCCCCAGGCGACGGTGTCCACCCCCATAACCTGGTCGGACCTAAAAGTTCCCGCCGATGCCTGGACTATCTCCCGGGTTCTCGATCAACTCAGGCGGCGCGGTAACTTATTTCGCTGGACCGGGGGCCGGGTGGACTTGTTAGCCACGGCTCGTCGCCACGCGCTGAAACCGCAAAAGGGAGGGATAGGCCGTGGCCGTTGAGCCCGAAGCACTGGCTCTCGCGCGCCAGCTCAAGGCCTGGCCGCATATTCGATCGCACGTCGAGCGGGGGCTAGACCTCCATGCCTATCAAGTGGAGAGCGTGTTAAAAGTGGTCAATGACCTGGAAGGCCGTGCGATTTTGGCCGACGAGGTCGGATTAGGAAAAACGATCGAAGCGGGGCTCGCCGCGGCGGAGCTGAAGGCGCGGAGTCTGGTGCAAAACGTGCTCATCTTGGTGCCTGCCGGTCTGCAAACCCAGTGGGTCGAGGAGCTTCACAACAAGTTCGGCTGGCAGGCGATGCGAGGCCCAAAGGACCCTGGGTGGCTGTGGGTGCTCTCGATTGACACGGCCAAACGGCCGCCTCTCTTGCACCAGCTACAGTACGTGGAGTGGGATTTGGTGATTGTGGACGAGGCCCACCATCTGAAGAATACCCGCACCCAAAACTATCAACTGGTTCAGGGGCTGAAATGCCGCCACCTGCTTTTACTCACGGCCACGCCCATGGAAAACCAATTGACGGAGCTGTATTCCCTGGTGAATTTGGTGAGGCCAGGCTTGTTTGGACCCTACCTCCGTTTTTATCGCCAATTCATTCTCGACAAGCGCACCCCCAAAAATGCCCAAGAGCTGCGGCAATTGCTCAGCCAGGTGATGGTCCGCAATCAGCGCCAAGATGTCGGTATCTCCTTTCCCGAACGTGAGGTCACGTTGGTCCCCTTGAAGCTAGGGGAGGCGGAACGCACCCTCTATGATGAGATTACGCAGGCGTTGAAAATCGAGTACCGGCAGCGGGTAGGGGCCGATCAGACGATTTTGCCCCTCCTTATTTTGCAGCGAGAACTTTGTTCCTCGCCGCGGGCGCTCTTGCCGACGCTCGCCTCATCCAGTTGGATTGGGGAAGGTTTAGACGATTTGGTGGCGTTGGCGGAGTCCATCGGCGTCACGGCAAAAATGCGGGCGGTGCGCGATTTAGCGCGGCATGTGAATGACCGCATGCTCATTTTTACGGAATATCGAGGCACCCAGCAGTCCTTGGTGGATTTTCTCCGTCAAGAGGGGTTTGAAGCGGAAGCCTTCCATGGGGGGCTTCGCACGCGCGACCGCGATCAGATGGTCGAGTGGTTCCGTGGCGGGCGGCGTATTTTGGTGTCGACCGAAGCGGGCGGTCAGGGTATCAACCTGCAGTTCTGCCACGTTGTGGTGAACTTTGACTTGCCGTGGAACCCGATGCGCATTGAGCAACGCATCGGTCGCGTGCACCGAATCGGCCAAACCCACCCGGTGGAGATCTTTAATCTTTATGCGGTGAATACGGTGGAGGAGAATATCTTGCGTCTCCTGCACGAGAAGATTGAC
>JAKADW010000018.1 GCA_021820165.1 Bacillota bacterium | reverse complement strand
GAGCCGAATCATGGTCAGGGCTTCATCGAGGCTCCGGTGAATATAAGCATTGAGAGCCAGCCGGACCATCGAGCTCGAGAGTCGTGCCATTTCAGGAATGTCAATGAGAGGCTTGACCAAGGACTCCTGACCGAGTCGCAACGTGACTTGGGCAATGTCCACCGCATGATCCGCCATCCGCTCCAGATCCGTAATAATCTTAAGAATCGTGGAGACAATGCGCAAGTCGCCGGCCAATGGCTGCTGCAGCGCTAAGAGAGTCAAACAGCGGCGCTCAATGTCCATTTCCATGGTGTCGACCCGATCATCATCGGCAACCACGTGCTCTGCCAATTCGAGGTCCTGCCCGGTCAGGGAGCGCACCGCACGGCGAATTTGCTCCTCGACTAAGGCGCCCATACGAATCAGTTCCTGATCTAGTTGTTCTAACTCGCTGCGAAATGATTGTCGTAACACCGGCGGCCTCCTACTCGTATCTCCCGGTTAAGAACTCTTCGGTCTCGCTCGATTTGGGTGCGGTAAACATGTCACGTGTGGGCGCCACTTCGACCAAGCGGCCTTGGCGAAAGAATGCCGTCAGGTCAGAGACTCGCGCTGCCTGTTGTAAATTATGGGTCACCATGACGACGGTGTACGCGCCGCGCAAAGCCAAAATGAGTTCTTCTATTTTAGCTGTCGAGAGCGGGTCTAAGGCCGCCGTGGGTTCATCGAGCAGCAAAACGCTGGGGGATACCGCTAAAGCCCGGGCGATACATAAGCGCTGTTGCTGACCGCCCGATAACGACGCCGCAGGCCGCCTTAATTTACCCCGCACCTCATCCCATAAGGCCGCCTGTTTGAGACTCGATTCGATAATGGCGCGCAACCGACTGGATGACCGAATCCCTTGCAATCGGGGGCCATAGGCCACGTTGTCAAAAACACTAAACGGGAAGGCGCTCGGCTGTTGAAACACCATGCCTACGGACCGGCGCAAATCCACTAAATCGGTGGTGGGGTCTAAGACGCGGATACTGCCAATCTGGACCTCTCCCTCGCAGAGAGCGTCCGGGGCTCGGTCAATAAGACGATTAAGCACCCGCAACAGCGTCGATTTGCCACAGCCCGAGGGGCCGATCAGAGCCAACACCTGCCCTCCCGGAAGGTCTAAGCTTACGTCCGATAGCGCCACCTGTTCCCCATAACGAACCGAAAGGTGGCGCACCACTAGGTCGGGGGCTTCTTTAGTCATGCGTGTCGTCCCCACTCCTCTCCACCTTTTCCATAAATAGTGTACACCCCCGGGCTCAATCCGGGTTCAAGCGCTTTTACGCGAATAGTCCCGGGGTTTTAGCCAGTGCGCGATTTTCTGTGTCAAGTAGAGTACCAACGCCACCAAAACCAGCAGTACCACACCCGTGGCAGCCGCCTCGGCGTTGGCCATGGGCGCCAGAGACTCCGTACGCAAATACCAGAGATGAACCGCCAACGTCTCACCGGGCATCGACCAGCTCCAGTGCACCCCCACGTTCAAACCGGCGGTGAAGATCAGCGCTGCCGATTCACCCAAAAGTCGGGCGGTACTCACGCCCAGGCCCGCTACCAGGGCAGGCAGCGCGGAGGGAAACACGATGTGCCGTAAGGTCTGAGACCGCGTGGCACCCAAGGCCAGCGATCCTTCGCGACTGGCGTCAGGTACCCCGGCTAGGGCCTCAACGGCAATATTCACCACAAAAGGCCAATTCATCACCACCAGCGCCACGATTCCGGAACGGATCGATAGGGGCCAGCCAAGACCCGCCACCACCCATTGGTAGACTAAAAGCCCAATCACGATGGTCGGTAGGCTCATCCAGGTGAACCGCACGCGATCAAAGATTTTTATGAAGCCACGCGATGCCCCGTATTCGACCCGAAACACGGCGCCAGCGATGCCAAGCGGCAAGCTTATCACAGAGGCCACCCCAACCATGATGAGGGTATTTAAGAGTTCGGGGCCAATCCCGCCGCGGCCCATTTCCGAGGGCGGACTCCACAAAAAATGCCAGGACCAGAGACCCAGGCTTTTCCAGACCAGGTCGCCAATAATCACTAGAAATAAGATCAGCACAAAAACAGTCCCGACAAACGCCAGCCGGTGCCACCCCGTCCCCCTCATGGCACCATCCTCCGGGTGCGTTCCACCAAGACCACCAAGCCATACATGGCGCCCAGTAGTAAAAGCGCCATGAAGTCCAGGACGTGATGACCAGGCACCCCCGGTGGCATAAGACTCATGTCGGTCAAGAGTTGCGTGGTGAGCGTGGCACCGGGACCTAAAACGCCGTGAGGCAGGAGGACCCGTCCGCCGATCACCATCTGTACCGCCATGGTTTCCCCTAAGGCTCGGGCGACGGCCAGGACTGAGGCCTCCACCAGCGCGGCCCGAGACACGGAAAGAATTAAACGGCCAAGGGTTTGATCGGGCGTTGCGCCTAATGCCAGCGAGCCCTCCACCCACGGCACCGGCACCCGCGCCAATGCGTTAAGGCTAAGCAGGCTGAGTGTGGGCAGGATCATCACCGCCAGGACCAAACCACCCGCCAATAGACTAAATCCCGGGCGCCCCGTGATTGCGCGAATAGCTGGGACGATGAGACCGAGTCCCCACCAACCGATTACCACCGAGGGGATGGCCACCAGACCTGACAGCACCTGGCGAACCGTTTGGATCCGGCTTTTAGGCATCTCGCGGACCACCACCGCCACCGATAGGGCCAGGGGCAATGCCACGACTAGCGCCATCACGGTCACCACCAGGGATCCCGCGATGAACGGCAAAAGACCAAATCGACCCGCGCTCGGGTCATATAGCATCCCTAAGAGGCTCGCATTAAGGCCATGACTCCGTACAAACTGCACGGTTCCAGAGACTAAAACGGCCATCATGGATAAACCCAATAGCACTAGCAACACCGCACTGGCCCATACTATTCGGTAGATAAGAGGGTCACCCAGACGATTACCCGCGCCCGGTTTCAACGGCCGACCCCATCATAGATCCCAAAGTCTGCCCGAGCCGAAGATCGGCTTAAGCCGCGAGCCAGATCGTGAACCACAGGAGACGCCCCTTTTCGAACGTAAAATGTGGGCTCCGTAAAATAGGGCCACACGGCGAGATGTTTGGCATCAAAACGCTGCTGATCAATCGCGAGCATCGTCACCCCTCCCATACCAGGCCGCCATTCCACATAGCCCATGGCCCCCGGTGTCTCCCGCACCGTTTTTAACACGGCCCCATTAGATAACTGAATAATAGCATCCGGTGTGAGGCCCGGGCGCGGTAATATGCGGTCAATCATGGCCCGTGCCCCCGAGCTCCGTGGTCGGGATACGATGATCACCGGGGCGTCTTTGCCGTTTAACCGCCGCCAATTAGGAATCCGCCCCTGCAATAGCGAATACAACTCGGCGCGTGAGATCCGCGACACTCCGTTGGCCGGATTCACAATGAACACCACGGCCAGTCGTCCCGCGGCATACGCATCGAGTTGCTCGCGAAGTCCTAACGGGGGCTTCAGATCCGCCATCCCGATATCGGCCTGGCCTGCACTCACCGTAAGGATCCCGGCCCAAGACCCTCCCGCCGTCACCGACACCGTGACCCCGGGATGCCGACGCTCCCACTCTGGCAAAAATCGTTTGGTCAGCGGCACGAGGGACGTGGCTCCGCTAATCGATAGATGCTGGGTGGTCATCCGCGTCGCCTGCGGGGACCCCATGCCGGTTAGTAGGATAAATCCCCCTAACATACTGAGCCTCGCTAGCCATTTCATCATAATTAAAGGGTTTCCCGGCCTGAATCCCCTAATCCTCAAATCGGGGAAGCCACACCGTAAAACATGAGCCTTGTCCCATCTGGCTATTTACTTCTATGCGGCCTTGATGGAGTTCCATGATATGTTTTACGATAGCCAACCCTAGACCCGTACCGCCGGACGCACGGGAGCGGGCGCGATCTACCCGGTAAAATCGCTCGAAGACCCGCGACAAGTCGGCGGCGGGAATCCCGATCCCCGTGTCCTGGACCGAAATGCCCACGAACTCATCCCCCGCTTTGGACGCCAATCGGATCCGGATTAGGCCACCCGCCGGGGTATACTGCACCGCGTTAGCCACCAGGTTCAAAAACACTTCGGCCAAGAGGTCCGCATCCCCTGCCACCATCGGCACATGACTCGGCAGTTGATTGTCCAAGATGAGATCCGCCGCCTTAGCCCGGGCAGCGAGCTTGACTAAGGTCGAGTCAATCAGCATGGGGAGATCCACGGGACCCATTTGCACCGGCAAAGAATGATGCTCCATACGGGATAGGGCAAGGAGATCATCCACCAAATGACTCATTCGCGTCGATTCTTCATGGATTAACCCGATAAATCGTCGGGCGGTGTCCGGATCTGGATTATCTTGCAGTGTCTCGGTAAATCCTCGGATTATTGTTAACGGCGTCTGGAGCTCATGACTCACGTTGGCGACGAAATCTTGGCGCATGCGCTCGACTTGTTTTTGAGAAGACACATTGCGCGCCACTAGCACCGCCCCGACCCCACCCGACGGTTGATTCAAGGCTGCCACGGTCACCTCGATGACTTCATCCAGCACATCATGCGGGCTCCAAAGCACTGTCTCCGTACCACCGCCCTGGGTCACGCGGTGCACCGCGTCGTCGATGGCTACATCGCGGATCACTTCTAGTAGATGTCGCCCTTGAGCCGGACGCGTCTCAATCCCCAAAAGCTGATACGCCGCCTGATTAATCAAGGTGATGCTAAGCCCATGGTTTAAGATAATAATGCCGTTGGCCATGCTGGCCAAAATGGCCTCCAGGCGCTCTTTATCTTGCTCGAGATCTTCGGTGCGATCTTTTAAGGCCTCCGCCACCCGATTCATGCCGTGCGCCAGTTGGTCTAAGGGATCCGCCTGATCTAGATATACCCGGGCTTGTAGGTCCCCCGATCCCCAGCGCTTGACGGTCTCTTGCAATTGCACGATGGATTCATCCAAAAATGACTGCTGGGTCCGCATTTGACTCACCAATCGGACAATCCAAGCCCAGGACAGGACGACTAAGATGACGGCTTCCAGGCGTCCATGGGGCAACGCTGCCAGCCATACTGCCAGGGTAAGCGCCGCGCCAATCGCTAACGGCACCAAGAATTGCCTGGTCATTACCGGTTTCACGATTCGCGAAACCGATACCCGACCCCCCGTACCGTCTCGATGAATCGCGGGGTTTGTGGGTCTTCCCTCAACTTTTCTCGCAAGTGTCGGACATGGACATCCACGGTACGCGCATCTCCAAAAAAGTCCTGACCCCAGACCCGCATTAAGAGATCATCTCGAGTAAAGGCGCGACCAGGGTTCTTGGCGAGAATGTGGAGTAACTCGAACTCGGTAAAGGTAAGGTGAAGCGTCTTGCCGTCCAGAGAAGCCTCCCGCCGCTCGAGGTCCACGGTGAGCCCGGTGCGACTAATTTCATGGGAATCGCCTGACTCATCCTCCCGGCCTCGACTCCGACGTAAGATAGCTTTAACCCGAGCCACGAGTTCCCGGGGTGAAAAGGGTTTGGTGACATAATCGTCGGCCCCCAGTTCTAGACCGAGGACGCGGTCGACTTCATCTTTTCGGGCCGTCAAGAGAATAATGGGAATTTCCGTCTCCCGCCTCAACTGTCGACAGACATCAAGACCCGACATACTGGGTAACATGACGTCTAAAATGACCAAATCGGGAGCCTCTTTACGCGCCATTTTAAGCGCTTCGGCACCATCAGCGGTGACCAAAACCTCAAATCCCTCGCGCGATAGGTTATATGACACGAGTTCGACAATAGCCGCTTCGTCATCGACGACTAATACGCGCTGTCCCATCTTGGTGTGTGTTTGGCTCCTCCCCAATGAGGTGTCGGGCCTGGACTCTTACAGCCTGAACATTCAGTGCGGTGGCGTCCTCAATCACGGCATACACCACACGCTGCGTGTGTTCGAGGACCCCAAAAATATGTCGAGGCGTGTTGACCCACACTTCGAGGTCGATAAAAAGCCCCTCCACCGTCGATTGTACCACGGAACGGGAGACCCGGGCGATGCCCGTAACGGTTCCGGCGCCGTGACTGGCGATGGCGGCCACCACGGAATCCGCAATATAAAAATTTCCGAGCGAGGAATAGGTGGGCCTCACAATGGATTTTTCGACTTCCATCTGACGGTGGCGCCCTCTAAAAATAAAACGCAGGGGATCGACCCAGTACCCGGCGAACCCTTTTTTAACCTCCATAGTCGGGGCCGGGATCACATGGCGCCCCTGTTGGCGTCGGATTTGACGGGCCAATTGACGCTCCTCGGGTGTCGTGACTTCTTCGACCCCAACCCAGTCCACCGCACTATCACTCACATCCAACGCAGCCAGAATATGCTGCACCATATTTTTTGACGTTCCAAGAATTAAGAGATCGTGGGGAGCCACCTGCTGTAATGCGTCTCGCACGGCCTCGGCGTGGGCCGGATCCGAAAGGATGGCGCGTTTGACAGCGGCCACCCGCGTAGCCTCGCGCTTTGCCGAGACACCCGCCACAATGCGGCCATCGACGATGAGGAGTCCGTCGTCGAGGATACTATCCGCATTTTTTTGTTCGGCCACCATCAAGGCCCGATGACTTTTGCCAGTCCCGCTCGGACCGATTAAGGCATGGATCTTCATCCCGATTCACCCGCCCGATGGATCAAATCTCGCACAAGGCCAACTCTTGGGGCCATGTAGCGCCAATCGACCTGCTCATGTCGAGCGTGAGCTCCCATGCCGACCGCGCCTAACCCATCTAACGTGGGCGTCAACCGGGCCGTGAAATTACCGTCACTAGCTCCCCCCACCCGCAATCCTTCAAGCGGCCAGCCGGTGCGTTCCTGCCATGCGTTTTGGGCCCACAAAAACCATTCCTGCGAGGCTCGACTTGGCTCCATCGGCGGCCGATTAAATCCGCCGCCGTACCGGACTTGGGTCCTCGCATCAAACGTCGGGGGATGGGCCAGAGTGGCCTCAATACGCTCCATTTCACTTGCCGTCTGGACCCGCACATCCACCTCAATCGTGCCCGTGCCGGCGATCACATTACTGCGGCTGCCCCCCGTAATCACGCCCGGGTTTAGGGTGGTGCGTAGCACCCGATTTTCTAGCGTTTCCAACCATAAGATCTGCTGGGCCATCTCCCGAATCGCACTGGCCCCCTTTTCCGGGTCAAGACCTGCATGGCTCTCGATCCCGGTTACGGTACACGTAAAATCGCCCACGCCAGCGCGCGCGGTTTTAAGCCCTCCCTGAGGCATTCCGGCTTCCAAGATCAGCGCCAATGGAGCCTTTTTGGCGTAGGATTCAATGTAATCCCGACTAAGGGTGCTGCCAATCTCTTCGTCCGGCGTCACCAACAGGCGAAACGGTGTGGTGGGTGTCACTGCACGCAGCGCGAACACCGCGATGGCTAAGCCTGCCTTCATATCCAAAATTCCCGGTCCAAACACGCGACCATCCTGATCCTGATACCAAGGCATCGTCATTAAGGTGCCTTTGGGCCACACGGTATCGGCGTGCCCTAATAAGAATGCGCCCCCAATTCCCCGCGTCACTTCCAGGAGGGGGAACCCCTCCTCCTGATGCCATTCCATGTGAATACCGGGAATCGTGAGGAGATCCGGCAACAAACGCTCCATCACGCGATGAATCCCTGCGCGGTCCCCCGACGGGGACTCGATCACCACGAGATCATGGATCAAGGTGCGGAACAAGGATTCATCGTCCGCGTTAAAATCCCAACCCTCGAACATCGGGCACTCCTCCTCTTTGAATCGGCCTCGATAGATTCCAGGCTTCGTGATAGGCCGTGACCGCTGAAAGCCTCTTGGGGTTGGGACGGACCCCGATGCCATCCCCTTCGGGCACCGTCAGCGTGCCATTCGCATTGAGTACGAAGGGGGCGTCAATGAGGTCTTCATCAAAGTATCGATCGCTGGCTGAAGTATCTCCCGGCAACGAAAAATTGGGAAGCGTGGTCAGATGAACGTTAAACGCCCTACCGATCCCGGTTTCCAACATGCCCCCGCACCACACCGGAACATTATTCTGCATCGCGATATTGTGCACGGCTTGAGCCGAGGCGATGCCTCCGACCCGCCCCACTTTTATGTTAATAACTCCCGCCGCCCCGAGGCCAATGGCCCGGCGCGCATCATCGCCTGAACGAATCGACTCATCAAGACATACCGGAGTTTTTAAGGCCGCCGCCAACACAGCATGATCCACGTAATCGTCTTCGTCCAGCGGTTGCTCGATCATCATCAGATCCAAGGCATCGAATTGGCGTAACCGCTCCAAATCCCGATCCAGTCGATAGGCCGAGTTGGCATCGGCCATAATGAGAATGTCGGGGCCAACTGCCTCGCGTAGTGCCGATAGGGGAACCAGGTCCTGTCCCGGTTTTATCTT
The DNA here is from genome assembly GCA_021820165.1 of Bacillota bacterium. The sequence continues at coordinate 4,551 of JAKADW010000018.1, read as the reverse complement.
AACTTTAAGGCGGCGATAGCCTTGCTTAAGATAACCCTCAGCCACCCGAATCAATGCGTCGGGGCTCGATTGAATTCCGATCGAAACACCAACCGGTATCTCCTTTTTACTGGGGCTGCCTCCGATAAGGGCCCTCAGCGGTAGATGATGGGCACGTCCCCACCAATCCCAGAGTGCCATTTCAATGGCGGCCTTGGCCATCCGGTTGCCTCGGATCGGGGACAAGATGGTCTGGACTTCACGAGGATGGGTTAGGGTAACACCAGCCAAGCGCGGTAGAATGTGGTTCTTGATGGCGTAATAGATCGAGGCGTGCGTCTCCTCCGAATATAGGGGCTCGACATCCGCCACCGATTCCGCGTATCCGGTCACGCCACCCGACGATAGAGAGACTATCCAACAGGTCTTTTGGGTATCGACGCCAAATGATGTCTCGAACGGGGCTTTCAAAGGCATTTCAATAAAATCGAGCACCACTTCTTCAATTTGCATAATCACCCTTCCCTTCCCTAGCGATTTGCTGTAGTCGATAAAACCATAGACCCCACCGCCCGGGCACCAACGCCACAGCGGCAAATCCACCTTGGGTCAGGCGCTCCCATTTTCGGCGGTGCCGCTCGGCCCAGGCTCGGGCGCGCTCGGGGTGATCCACTCGGAGCCAGCTAATATCATCGGGCACCGCCACAAAGCGGCCCTCACGTTTGGGGACTCGAGTTCCGTTCCATTCCACAAAGAGTCGATGAGTGGCAAAGCCCCCATTGATGCGATCGTCGAGCGATCCGTAGAAATTTTCGTAAAATGCGGTGGCGATTGCCCCCACGACGTTCAGGTTGAACTGCGCGTTTCTGCGTTGCAAGGGGTCAAAGGTCCAGCCCACGTAGTCCAGTCCCGTCGAGCGCGCATAGGCCAGTTGATGCTCTTTTAATAGCCGCCCCACCGCCATACTACGAAATGCCGCCTTGACCGCCACCATGTGCGAATGGAGATACCATTGCTGACCGCGCCGGCCGATAAAAGCGACTGCCATGCCCACCGGCTCGACTTGGTCGCGATGCCGTGCCACGAGTACGTGGCCCCCCTCGATCGCGATCACCCGTAAGAGGGACACCGGCACCAAATCATCGCCACCCCAGATCTCGCGCTCGAGCGCGTGCACCGCGGCCAAGTCTTTCAAGTCCTCAACCCTTTGCACCACAATCGGACTGGATTCGGTCGTCATTCGGTCCCCCCCAACTCCAGGTGGGGAGATCGCAATAATTGGCTTAGGATGCGGGCCGTAGCTCCCCAAACCCGCCCCCAGGGGAGCGGATACTGGGGCCATTCGGGGGATCCCTCGGCGACCGTCACGAGATCGGGGATGGCCACCCAATGCGATGCGGCAACTTCGCTCGAAGACTGGAGGTGTGGCTTCTTTTGCAAGTAAAATATATGAGGCTCGATAGTATACCCAGTAACCGAGATATAGACAGGCTTGAGCACCCCCCGCCACATCGTGCGGGAAAGCGGCACGCCCACTTCTTCGTAAGTCTCTCGTCGTGCTGTGTCCCGCAAGATCCGATCCCGGGCGGGGTCAAATCGGCCACCAGGACATGCGATCTGCCCGGCATGCTCCGTCATCGTACTGGGGCGTTCAATCAGCAAAACTTCCGGCCCTCGGGGGCCCGGGGTGACCAGGACCGCCACAGCAGCCGGTTTAGACCAGCTTCGAAAATCGTGAGCCTCGGCAATTGCCATTGGTACCTCCTTCACCGCGAAGCAGGAATCGGCCATTTATACGCGAATATATCTATGTTTGATGGTAGCACATGGAGGTGTCGAATGAGGACAATTACGCCCGATGATCTCTTCGCTTTTCGACTGGCTGGAGACATCCAAGTTTCTCCCAACCAAGAACCGTTAATCGTGTATGTGGAATCCCAGGCAGATCCCGAAACCAATACATATAAGCGGCAACTGATGGCGGTTAAACCGGGTCAGACGCCCGTGCCTTTCACACAAGGCCCGACCGACACCCATCCGCGATTCTCGCCGGATGGCCAATGGGTCGGATTTCTTTCCGAACGGAGCGGTCAATCTCAAGCTTGGCTCTTGTCGACGACAGGCGGCGAGGCGTATCAATTGACCCGCATTGAAGGCGGTGTCCGCGATTTTATCTGGTCGCCGGATAGTCAAAGTCTCTATGTAACCGCCAGTCTCACCAAAGACGGTATCCAAAAGGAGACTAAGGCCCAGCCGGAAAAGGAAGAGCCCAGAATTCGATTCAACCGAGATGTCAAAGTCATCACAGAACTCGCGCACAAACTCGACGGCACCGGATACTTCACCGAAAAGCGCCCCCACGTGGTCTCTATCTCCCTAAAGAACCCCGATGCTCCCCGCCAACTCACATTCGGGCCGTATCGGCACAGTGGCCTCGCGATAAACTCCGAAGGGACTACGCTCTTGGTGCAATCGCGGTATGGGGACGACTATGACCGAGAATGGGCCGGCGGCATCCTCTACCTTTTGGACCTTGCCACCGAAAAGATCGCCGATCCCGTGCCGATCACCAGCCCGGACTGGTCGGTAAACCAAGCCCGGTTTTCCCCCGATGGGACCCAAGTTCTATATACCGCTACCCGTCAGGATCAAATGGGATACGATACCTCACGTCTTTACGCCTACGACTTAAAGACTAAAGCCACTCTTCCCATTGCCCCGGAATGGGATCGACCCCTTAGTGACCTCTCGTTGTCGGATCTATCGGGAACCGGAAGCAATCCTCACCTTTTTACCTCCAACGGGGACAGCCTTTTCACCTTGACCTCCCGGAACGGGGCTACCCACCTGGCCCGGATCCACCTTAAGACGCACCAGGTGACGCTGGTCACCGATGACGATGCCGTGTATTACAGTTACGATCTGGATCGATCCCGGACGCATGCGGCCTTGATCAAAAGTACCCCGACCAATCCCAGTGAAGTGCTCTGGCTCGATCTCGCCTCGGGAGATTTTGAAACCCTGTCCAATCCCAACCGAAAGCTTCTCGAACAACTGGATCTGGTCGAGCCCACCCGCTTCACCACCCGTGCCGATGGAGGGCCGGAGGTAGACGGCTGGGTGATGAAACCGAGCGGGTCCGAGCCCGGCAAACGTTATCCCGCGATTTTAGAGATTCACGGGGGCCCCATGATGCTGTACGCCCAAAGCTTCTTTTTCGAATTTCAATGTCTCGCGGCTGCCGGATACGGCGTCATTTACACCAATCCCCGGGGATCTCAAGGCTACGGAACCGAATTTTGTACCGCCATCCAAAAAGAATGGGGTCATCTCGATTATCTCGATATCATGGCCGGCCTAGACACCGCACTGCAGCGAGAATCCTGGATTGACCCCAACCGACTCGGCGTGGCGGGAGGTTCTTACGGTGGCTACATGACCAACTGGATCGTGAGCCATACCGATCGATTCCAAGCCGCGGTCACCATGCGTTCGGTCGTCGATTGGCGCACCATGGTCGGTACGGGGGACGGAGGTTGGCATTGGATGAAGCGCGCCGACCACAAGGCTCCCTGGCAAGACGACAGTTGGTACCGGCAGCAAAGTCCCATCACCTACGTGGAAAATATCCGAACTCCCCTCCTTATCGAGCACCAAGAGGGAGATTTGCGGTGCCCCATTGAACAAGGGGAGATGCTCTATACGGCCGTGAAATACCTGAATCAGGCGCCGGTGAAGTTTGTGCGGTACCCCGATGAATTTCATGGCATGAGTCGCGACGGCAAGCCCTGGCATCGCATTCATCGGCTGCACACCATGACTGATTGGCTCCACACCTACATTCAAGAACCGAAGGCCTAACCCATGCGACGTTGGGGATGGGTGGTCGCGGGAATCACCATAATAGTGGCTCTGGTATGGGCGTTGCCCCATAATAAGCCAGCCGCTCTGGGAATTCCCGCCATCCTCTCCAAGTCGGGGGTGGCGGTAAAACGCGTTGGATCCGAGCCCACCCGCATCACGATTCAGGAGGCTCTGGTCGACAGCCAAACCGCCCACGGCAATATCCTCCTCACTCCCGCCACCGCGCCCACCGCCGAACTGGTAGCGGTAACCCCCGGACATTATCTCGCCTGGCTGGTGACCATGAGCCATGTCACAATCTTGCATCTGGCCTCTCAGCAAAAACAGCAAGTGTCGACAGTGGTCGTGCTCATTAACGCGGAGAATGGTGCTTGGATACGTTGGGTTCCCGTTCACGGGTAAAATCCAATGGAATTCGCATCGGGTTTTTTGAGATGCGGATCCCACTGCATTAAAAATTGATACAAACGATTCACGTAGGCCATCGGTTGCACCTTATAGGCTTGAATATGTTGACTCCAGGGGACCATCCATAGCGTAACCTTAGGATCCGTGACCCGGAGCCGACGATAGAGTGTCACACTGTTATGGGACGGGATAATGGTATCTTTGGATCCCGCGATAAGCAGCACCGGCCTTTTCCCTAACTTCCCCGCGAGCTTTATGGGGCTGGCTCCGTTTAACGAGACCCCCGTGACTTTCGGCATC
>JAKADW010000017.1 GCA_021820165.1 Bacillota bacterium | reverse complement strand
TAGGGAAGGCGGCTTCGATACCCGAAGCCGAGATCCATGATGGCCGAGCCATGTGTCCCGGCTTGGGAAGCTTCCCCTCCTGCCCAGGCATTGTCGGATAGCAAGGATAGGCGGTGGTAGACGGTGTCGATGAGGTCCTGCATCATCCGCTCTCCGCCGGCAGGATTCTGGTCTTCAATCCCCACCTCGCCAGTCACTTCCGTCGGCCAGCCAAAACGTGCGTCCCGATTCCACGGGGCATGACCGGTGAACCCTGGATTGCCCCGACTTTCCATGTGAAACGACGGCTTCCCATATCCGTTTTTTGCCAAATAGTGGGCGTGTGCCGAAGCCGCTAGGGTTAAGGCGGGGCTCCAACTCACCGAGCCTAGTCCCATGGTCCGTCGCACCGTATCGAGGGTATCGATGGCGCGCCGGTTGGTCGGCGATTCCCTAGGCGGCGGGACCAGATGTTTGGGTACGGTCAGGCTCCAATGCTGCACGGGAATGTTAAAACCGGTGAGGGTAAAGGTCACATGATAGGTGCCGGCCATAAAACGCTTGGGAAGTTTCCAGCCAACAAAACCGTGCACGAGCACGTTGGCCAGATGTGGCCGATTGTGAAAACCAGGCCCCTGAACGCGGATGGTAAACTTATCCGATTTGAGATCGGCCGCTGCATCCCCAATAAATTGTAGGCCCAGCTCCCGGGGCAAGGAAAGCACGGGATATGACGTCGGCCCTACCGGAGAGACCCGGTCGCGACCTTGGTAGCCATGATTGGCTTCGGTGTTGAAGGGTCCGAAAGAACTCACAGGAAGGGTTAAAAGTGCGGCTGGGGACGGCGGAATGGGCGGCCAACGCAAAAACGCCAAAGAAGCCACCAACAGCGCAATCACGAGAATTCGCACGCGCCTTAACCCAGATCCCACGTCCGTTCCTCCCTCGAGGCGATATTCCCAGTATAGCGTTTTCATCTCACGCTTTCCCGAGCACCCACGTATGATGCCGTACACTGTCGTAAGGAGTGATGGACGTGACGCCTCAAACATCGGATGCCTTTCTGGAGGCGGAAACGGCACTGGGATATCATACCTTTTATGGCCTACACCTACGCGGGATAAAGAAATTGATTGTGATTCATGGCCCCGGCCATCGCATTTTGTCCCGCATTGCCCACACCTACGAGGAACGGGGTGCCCACCTATCCCGCTGGCACTCCATTTATGACCCGGCCTCTTTGACTGGGGTGGTCATGCCCGCCAGCGAGACCGCTTGGATTTCTGGTGAGATCTATGGCCGCGTATCCATCGCGCCCCACATTGCCGTTGAATCATTGAAGGCCGGCCCAGACCTCCCCTATCCGTTATCGTTGGAAATTCACGAGCGCCAAGCGCGCATTCGGCGCTTACTCGCTGGGGCTCTCACCGCTTATTCCGAATATGAATCCTTAAGCCTGGCCAAAGTCAATCCAGACATTGAGGCCTTCGCCCGCCACTGGCGCGATAAGCTTCTTGGCCGGACAACCTTTGCCGGCCATCCCTTGGACATCCATAGTTTCGGCAACCCGCTCACAGCGGATGGGCCCCATCACCACTTTATGGCTTGCCAATTTTCCCCACTAGCGCTCACCGTCCATCTCGTCGATGGGATGCCGGCTTTAAATAGCCGGCTCATTCGCCGTCTCGGGGAAATGGCTTTGGTTTTAGGCCACACGGTCCATTTCTTTCATGACGCCCTCGACCCATCCAAAATCAACCACATCATGTTTCCCGATCTCGCGATCGGCGTCACCGACGCCACCGCGCCCTACGCCATTCCAGGAGGTCGGCAACGTCTCGATACCCGCACCGAATTCGGCCGCAACCGGGACGTGGATGAAGCGGAAGCCTGGTGGACCGTCTATCAAAAACTCTATAGTCAAGCTTGGCGCCTTCTCGATGAGATTCGCCGACTACGGCAGTCGTGGGCGGTGCCAGCTGACGCGGACATTGAAAGACTAGCCTCCTGGTCAATCGCCTCGGCCTAAGGCGGCGAGGCTGAGTGATGGGGGACTACACGCTCGGCCTCGCCTTCTGATAACATAGAGAAAATTCCCCAATTTAATTTAAAGGGAGGAAAACGCTGATGCCGCTGGTCGCCTGCGCCCTGATGCCCCATGGCTCCCAAGCCGTTCCGGAAATTCAGGATCCCGACTTGCCGCGCTTTCATAAGGTCACCGAGGGTCTCCAAGGGGCGGCCGAAATGCTGATGAAACGGCCGGCCACCACGGCCGTCGTGTTGACGCCCCATGGCATTCGTGCGGAAAATGCCATGACCATCTCCGATTCCGAAACGGTGCGTGGGGTGCTGGAGGAGACGGCCGTCCCCCTCGACGAAATCTTCCGGGTTAACCGCCCTCTAGCGCGCGCCATCTTCGAGGAGGCAGAAAGCCGGGAATTTCCCATGGCGGCATTATCGGCCGGTGCCTCCAACGGCCCACACTGTCAATTGCCGCTCGACTGGGGCGCCCAAGTCCCGCTCCACTTTTTGGCCGCTAAGACCGATTCCCTGAAAACCGTGGTGTTAACCCCGAGCCGTCTCTGGCCGCTCGAGCGCCTGTTCGCCTTCGGGGAGTTGTTGCTCGACGTGCTTGAACGCTGGCCGGAACCGGTGTGGCTGGTGGCATCCGCCGACATGGCGCACGCCCACGATGTGAATGGTCCGTACGGCTACCATCCGGCAGCTGCCGCATTCGACCAGTGGTTCCAAGAGGTCGTGATTCGCCAAGATTGGCCAGCACTCTTGGCCGTTGACCTCCCTTGGGTGCAAGATGCCAAACCGGATGCTCTCTGGCAAACGGTAGTTTTGGCTGGGGCGTTAAAAAGTCGCTTTCAGAGCCACCCTCTCGGCTATGACTGCCCCACCTATTTCGGCATGATGAGTGCCGCCTTCATTCCAAAGGAGGTTTAACCATGGCGCAAAAAGCTCTCATTATCGTCGACTTGCAAAATGACTTTTGTCCCGGAGGTGCGCTTGCGGTCCCCGAGGGGGACAAGGTGGTGCCGGTCATTCAGTCCTGGGTCAATCAGTTCCATCAGGAACGGGAGGTCATCGTCACTACCCAAGATGCCCACCCCGCCCATCACATCTCCTTTCACGAGCGCGGAGGTCCGTGGCCGCCTCATTGCATCGAAGGGACCGTGGGGTTTCGTCTCCATCCCGACCTGTGGCTTCCCGCAGATACCCCGCGCTTTCATAAAGGGTTCGACCTCAATCGTGACGCCTACAGCGGGTTTGAAGCCCGCCTTAGCGAAGGTGGGGCGCGCACCCTACCCTTGGCCGCCTTCCTCCACCAAGAGGGCGTGACCGATGTGTACGTGGCGGGCCTGGCGACAGACTATTGCGTGCGCGCGACCGTCCTGGATGCCATCAAAGCGGGATTCAAGACCTGGGTGATCGCCGACGGAGTGCGCGGAGTCGATGTTCATTCCGGTGACAGCGATCGGGCTCTCGTGGAAATGGCGCGCCACGGGGCGGAGCTAATCTAGGATGCTCGCACTAGTCTTCTTGGTCGCCGCCTGGGGATCCGCGGCGGCAGGGTGGTTGTTGGCACCGCCGGCCCCTTGGAAGGCCGTCTTTCTGGTTGCTTCGGCTCTCTTGGCCTGTTTGGGAGGAACGCGGTACCTCCAACAGCGCCAGGCGGCTTCGGTGCCACCCACTCGCGGGCCGGATCCGGCCGAAACCACCTTTCAAATCGGCAATCAAGCGCTTCCCCACCTCCGGCAGGGCCTTAATCGGGAAACGGCCCAACACCTAGCCGACATTGTCCAAAGGACGGCTGAGGTCGATGCCGTGGCCATCACCGACACCCAAATGGTGCTGGGATGGTCCGGCAAGCGCTGCCCCCAGCACCAGCCTGGCAGCCTTCTTTCGGAAGCCACCCGCCGGACAATGGCCGACCGTACCATTCGCGTCCTCGACACCACGGAATTAAAAGGGTCCTATGACGAATGCGACCTCGGCACCGTGGTGATCGCTCCCCTGGTCTCACACGGCCAGTCGGTTGGTTCCTTAAAGCTCTACATGGACACCCATAAAGTCTTGCCGAGCCGTGTGCCACAGCATGCCGAGGGCATTGCCCAGATGCTCTCGCTATTGATGGAGGTGGTAGAAGCTGATCGGCAGCGGACCCTGGCGGCCGACGCCCGCTTGGAGGCGCTTCAAGCGCAGATTCGCCCACATTTTCTCTTCAATGTGCTGAACACTATCATTGCCTTTTCGCGCACCGAGCCTGACCGGGCCCGTCTCCTATTAATCGAGTTGGCGGCCTTTTTCCGCCGCTCCCTGCAGCATCGGGGGCCCACCATTGCCTTGAAGGACGAGATTGAATATGTGAGCACCTATCTCCGTCTGGAACAAGCCCGGTTCGGAGACCGCCTCCACTTTCGCATACGTGTCGACCCACAGGCATCCGACATCAAAGTCCCCATTTTGACGCTCCAGCCGCTGGTGGAAAATGCGGTCGTGCACGGTCTCAGCCAGCGCGCCACCCCCGGCACGGTGAGCGTCACGGCGCGCATGATGGCCGACTATCTGGTCATTTACGTCTCCGACAACGGTGTGGGAATCCCCAAAGCCAAGCAGTACGAAATATTCGAGATGGGACGGGGAAGCGGCATGGGGCTTGGCCTCTCGAATGTGGCGGAACGGATGATGGGCCTTTACGGGCCCCAGTATCACTTGCGGCTACGGTCGAAAGAGGGCCGTGGCACGACTGTACGTCTAACTATACCTATTCGGGGGGATCGTGATGTTACCGCTTAAGGCCTTAATTGTGGAAGACGAGGCTCCAGCACGTATGGAACTCCGCTATCTTTTGGAGCCTCACAAATCTCTCATTCACGTGGTGGGCGAGGCGGCCAGCGCTGAGGAGGCTCGCACGCTCATCGGGGCGATTGATTACGATGTCGTTTTTCTCGACGTATCAATGCCCGGGGAATCGGGCATGGAGTTGGCCGCCTCGTTAAAAGGGAGCGATCGCCGAGGCATGAAGTTCGTCTTCATTTCCGCCTTCGATCAATATGCCCTGGATGCCTTTTCCGTGGAAGCGGTCGACTATCTATTGAAACCGGTGAGCCCCGATCGGATGCAAGAAACGGTGCGGCGCTTAATCGGCACGTCCCCCGCCCAAGAAGAGTCGAGTGCCCCGTTAGAGTGGGTCCCGTGCGACCAGGGCGGCCATACGACGCCCGTAAGGGTGGACCAAATTTGCTACATTACGGCTGAATTAGATACTATTTACGTGGTCACCAAGGACGATCGCAAGCCTACCCGCTTTACCCTCGGCGAGCTGGAGAACCGGCTTGGACCCCAATTTGTGCGCACCCACCGTAGTTTCATTGTTCATACGCATTTCGTCAAAGAGATCATGCCGCACTTTAACGGCACCTATCTCCTTAAAATGAAGGACCGCCAAGAAAGCGAGGTGCCGGTGAGCCGCGCCAACGTCCGGCGCGTCAAAGAGATTTTCCACCTCACTTAGCCGTAGGATCGTGGTGCCACACGGCCGATCCATCCGCCCAGCGCTCCTTTTTCCAGATCGGTGCGCGGCTTTTGATGCGATCAATCCCAGCTTTCGAGGCGAGAAAGGCTTCCGCCCGGTGGGCCGTCGAGACCGCCACTACCACCGCCACCTCGCCCACGGAAAGCTCGCCCACGCGATGAATCATCGCCACATGCAAGCACCCAAACTCCGCTCGGATTTCTGCCCCGATCCGAGCCATTTCCTTTTCGGCCAGCGGAGCATAGGCCTCGTAAAAAAGACCGTCGCTGGGACGTCCTTCAAATTCGTTGCGTACCGTCCCCAAGAAGACAGCCTGGCCCCCGGCGGCCGGATCCTGGATGGCCATCAGCGCTTCATTGACATCAATGGGACGCGCATCCACACGATAGATTTCCATGATTAGCCTCCGCTCACAGGGGGAATGACTGCCAATTGATCGCCGTCGTGAAGCGTTACCTCGGGGCCCGCCCACTCCTCGTTGATGCTAAACATGAGGCCATTCATGGACTCCCCGAGCTTCCCCTTTAAATGCTCGTCAAAAAATCTGGCCACCGTCGTCCCCTCGCTCACCTCATAAGCCGTCTGGCGCCCATTCATACGATCGGCCGCATACGAGAAGAATAGCACTGTAACTTTTGCCATGGGGCCTCCTTTCCTTGCGGGCGCTCCAAATCTATCGATACCTAGGAGTGGCATGAACAACCAAACCCGTCTTTTGGTCTTAAGTTTAAGTGCGCTGGTTCTCACCACCGTCACCGTCTCGCACACCCATTCGCCCCACGGCGATCTCCGTTCGTTAGGGGGAGGAACTGAGGCCAGCTTTCAACCGCTGCCAAGACGTGTGGGTACCAAGGCTGCCGTCACCCTTGTCACGGACCCGCCAGAAAGCTTGACCTGGGTGACCCGCCATGTAACGGTCAGTCCCACCACCCCTCTCCGTGTGATGAAAGAGGACCCGCATCACTTTCTTATTATGCCGAAGACCGACTGGCCGGAAAAGAGCCAGGTGAGTCTCCGCCTTCGGGGGACTTCTACGGCCGAGACGCTCAGCATCGATGACGGACGAGCTTTAGTAGTGAATTTAAGCACGCAGACATTGACCGCCTGGGAAAATGGTCAACCGGTGCGAACAATGCCGGTATCTACCGGGGTCGCTCCCAAGTGGTCGACCCCCAAAGGGACGTTCTGGATCTATCGCCGCGTGCGCGATGAGCACATGGTGGGCGGGGATCCGCACACACCGGATCACTGGGACGTCCAGCATGTGCCCTATGCCCAATATTTCAATGACGCGGTGGCCTTTCACGGTGCCTGGTGGAACCATCGCTTCGGCCGTCCCATAAGCCACGGCTGTGTACAGCTACCGACGGCGGAAGGGCCCAAAGGCCCGACCGGCGACCCCCCCGATGCCAAATGGCTCTGGCACTTCGCCGACATCGGTACGCCGGTGATTGTTGAGGGCGAAACGCCCCGGGCTAAGAGCGCCCGGGCTCCGTTGCCATATCCCGATCCATCAAATGGGTCGTGGCCGACTTTCTCCAAGTCCGCCGCATCATATAAAGGGTAAAAATCAAAATCGGGGGCGTAAACCACTGCATCAGGGTAATAAACCCAAAACCCCAATGGTGATTAATGTAATGCACCAAATGCAACGGATTGTCGCGTGTGGTCTCCCCGATGAACCCGCGGAGAATCGAGTAATAGAACATGGCCGACCAAAACTGATACCCGGGAGGCGGGGTCCGCCGCCGTTCCAGCCAGAAGTAGCGGATGATGAGAAAAACGCCCCAGGTAGATCCAATCAGTTGCTCCGGCCATCGCCCGAAGCCCAGGGTGGTCATGCGGCCGAGCACCTCATGGTTAAAGACATTGCCGATACGCACCATAAAGATGCCCAGTCCAATGCCCGGGACCGTCCAATCAATGAGGCGGTTGAACAGCACCGGCTTATGTCGCAATTGCCACCAAAAGGCAATGATACCGAAACCGACCGCGCCATCAATGGCCAGTCCCCCATCCCAAATCTTTAATGCCTGCACCGGATCGGTCCAAATCCATTGCGGGTAGTTGGCCAGCACGAAAACCACCCGTGCACCAATCACCCCCCATAAAATCGTCCAGAGGGTGATGGACGACAAACGGTCCGGGTCCTCACCCATTTGCTGGCCCCGCTCCATGAGGTACCAGCCGCCTCCTAAAATCGCCAGCACCATGAAGATGCCGTACCAGTGGACGCCGAATGTCCCAATTTTAAATGCAAAGGGACTTAGCCAAGGGATATACATGCGTCACCTCTATAGTCGCCGAAAGACCGTATCGGCCGCTTCCAGCGTTTTTTCAATGTCGGCCGCCTGGTGCACCCACGAGGGGAAGAGCGTCTCATAGCCCGAAGGCGGAAAAAAAATGCCCGCTTCCAGCATGCCGTGGAAAAATCGGCGATAACGGTCATGATCGGCTCTTGCCACCTCATCGAAGTTCACGGGCGGCGTGTCGCGGAAAAATAGGGTCATCATGGCGCCGGCCCGGTTCACCGAAACCAGAATTCCATGACGTCGGCCCCGTTCCAGAAGGCCATCAGCCAAGACTTGGGTGCGTTCCGCCAAGGTTTCATAAAAGTCTGGCTGTTGAACGACCGACAATTGGGCCAATCCGGCGGCCATGGCGACCGCGTTGCCAGAAAAGGTGCCCGCTTGGTAGACGGGACCCAACGGAGCGACGAGTGCCATCACGTCTCTTTTGCCGCCATAGGCTCCCACCGGCATTCCCGCACCAATCACCTTGGCAAGGGTAATAAGGTCGGGCGTGAGCCCCCGGCTTTCGGCAACGCTTCCATAGGTGACCCGAAACCCGGTCATCACCTCATCACTCACCCAGAGGGCACCGTACTCCTCAGTCAGTGTCCGGATGGCCTCAAGAAACCCTGGCACAGGCAAGACGGTCCCCATGTTGCCCGCCACCGGCTCGGCAATCACGGCCGCCAGTTCATGCCCATATTGACGGAACACCGCGTTTAGCGCCTCGATGTCGTTGTAGGGGGCGGTGAGCGTAAGCCCCGCAATCGCTTCCGGCACCCCAGCCGAATCCGGCACACCCAAGGTGGCTGCCCCCGAACCGGCCTTGATGAGCAAGGAATCGTGATGGCCATGGTAGGAACCCGTAAATTTCAACACCAACCGGCGTCCGGTGGCGGCTCTCGCGACCCGGAGCGCGCTCATGGTGGCCTCGGTGCCGGAATTCACCATCCGCACGAGGTCGACGGATTGGATGGCTTTCTTGATTTGCTCCGCGACCTGTACTTCGGTCGGGGTCGGGACCCCATAGGATACCCCCTGAAGCGCCTGCTGGCGCACCGCCTCGACAACGTCTGGATACGCATGCCCTAGAATCAGCGGCCCGTAGCCCATCACGTAGTCGAGATAACGCTGACCCTCCACGGAAACCAGATAGGGTCCTTCGCCTCGTTCGACAAAGAAGGGCTCACCGCCTACCCCGCGAAAAGACCGTACCGGCGAATTGACACCGCCTGGCAACACCTGGCGGGCCCTCTCCCACCACTGGACGTCTTGACTCACCTCAACACCTCGCATTCATTTAGACATTGAACCGGAAGTTCACAATATCCCCGTCTTGCATCACATAGTCCTTGCCTTCCAGTCGAACCAATCCCAGTTCGCGCGCTTTGACCATCGTTCCCGCCGATTTGAGCGCATCAAAGGCGACCACCTCCGCCCGAATAAAGCCGCGCTCGATATCGGAATGAATTTTACCGGCTGCCTCTTTGGCCACCGTTCCCCGCTCTATGGTCCAAGCCCGCACCTCGTCTTCACCGGCCGTAAGAAATGATATCAGGCCCAAATGGTCGTAGGTGGCGCGGCTTAAACGAGCCGTCCCCGTCTCTTCGATGCCCAAATCACGCATAAATTCCTCGCGATCAGCGGGATCCAACTCCTGAATCTCCTGCTCAATAGCGCCGGCCATCAACACCAGAGGGATATTCTTCTGCTTGGCTGCCTCGACAATGGCGTCATGGCCCGGATATGCACCTGACTTGAACGCCTCGTCATCCACATTAATGAGCCACACCATGGGCTTTAAGGTCAAAAACTGATACCCACTAATGAGACGCCGATCCTCCTCGCCCAAATCGAGCGAGTCTAGGCGCTCCCCATTTTCGAGCGCCTGATAGAGTGTGTCGAGCAACTCCAATTCGTGCCGTTGTTCCGGGGTGACCTTTTTCCCGGTTTGGATGCGTTGGCGCCGCTTTTCGACCAAATCCAGATCCGAAAGCGCCAGCTCCAGCTCCATATCTTCGATATCTTGGAGCGGTTTCGGCGCTTCGCCGAGTTCCGACGTAAATCCCCGGACGACGTGAATGAGGGCGTCGACCAAACGCACATCATTTAAGAACCGGTTTGGCCCGGAGGATTCGCCGCGTGCCAGTCCCGGCACGTCCACCACTTGCAGTTGCGCTGGCGTAAGTTTCTTAGGGTGATAGAGGTGACTAAGCCAACTAAGCCGCTCATCCGGTACGGGCGCCAACCCGCGGCGCGATTCTGCCTTCCCTCCAAAAGCAGTGGTTTCGGCATGTGAGTGGGTCAGTAGATTAAAGATGGTGGTTTTCCCTGATAGCGGAAGACCAATTAAGCCAATGTCCAAAGTGTCCGGGCCCCCATTTCCTTCACCGATTATACGAAACGCTTTCCCGGCCCACAAGCTTAGGAGCCATCCGTGAGGGATGGCTCCTAACGATTCCCGAGCTGTCGTTGAGCTTAAGCGGACGTGGCTTCGTCCGTGTAATCGGAAACGGTCGTTTCGTCCACGCCATTGGAGACTTTGGCCCCGTTCAAAATAAGGCTTAAGATGAGCACCACGATGACATTAGCAATCAGGGCCCAAATCCCGGCATAGCCCACCACCCCCGGAGAGAGGGCAAAAAATGAGGTGGTAAAGCCCACGGTGTACTCCATGAGTGTCCCGAGAACCATGCCGACCAGCCAGCCAATGAGGAGAGCCGTGCGGTGAAACCACCGGGTGTAGATGCCCCCCACAATCATCGGCACGGTCTGAAGAATCCACACCCCACCGAGCGTCTGTAGATAGAGTGAGAACTGCACCGGGATGCCGATCACGAAAATCAAGGCGGCTAGCATCACCAGTAGCGAGACGAACTTCGCCATACTCGCCTGCCGTTCTGAGGACGCGCCCTGATTGAAGTACTCGCGATAGATGTTCCGGGTAAAGAGGTTTGATGCGGCAATCGCCATCACAGAGGCCGGCACCAGGGCTCCGATAAGAATGGCCGCGAAGGCGACCCCGACAAACCAAGGCGCGAACTCCTTCATAAATAAGAGAGGCACGGCTAAATTGTTGTTGCCGTTCACGTTCACGTGCGCCGCAAGAGCCATGAATCCCAACAGCGCAATTCCGCCCAACATCAGTGAATACAGGGGAAGAAAGGCCGCATTCTTGCGAACCGTGTCCCTCGACTTGGAAGCCATGACCCCGGTCATTGCATGGGGATAGAAGAACAAAGCCACCGCGGAGCCGAGGGCCAAGGTCGCATATGCGGTATAGAGCTTCGGCGACAACAGTACCGATCCCGGCTTGGCCGCCGCTTGAAGCTTGGCGCTGGCCACCTGAAAAATATGGGCAAATCCGCCGAGATTGGCAGGAATAATGATTAAGGCGGCGACGATGGTCGCGTAAATCAGAATGTCCTTCACCACCGCCACCATCGCGGGGGCGCGAAGCCCATTCAAGTAGGTGTAGGCCGCAAGAATGGCAAAGGCCACAATGATCGGGATATCCCCTCCGAGACCTAATGCCTGAAGAATGGTTTTCATTCCGACCATCTGTAATGCAATATAGGGCAAGGTCGCCAAAATGCCGGAAATCGCCACCGCCAAGGCAAGCCCACGACTTTGAAAGCGGCCTTTGACAAAGTCTGCCGCCGTCACGTAACCCTTAGCCCGGGCCACCGACCAAAACCGGGGCAATACAACAAACACAAACGGATACACAACAATCGTATAAGGAACTGCAAAAAATGCCAGTGCACCGGCACCGTACGCCAAAGCCGGAACAGCAATGAACGTATAGGCGGTATAGAGGTCTCCCCCTAAAAGGAACCAGGTAATGAAGGTGCCAAATTGGCGCCCGGCTAATGCCCAATCATCAATATTCGCCGCGGACGATCTGCGCCAGCGGGAGGCATAAAAGCCCAGCACTGTCACAAAGATAAACAGCACCACAAACACAACCATGGTTGTGGCGTTCACGTACTAACCTCCTCCTCTGTCCACAGCCTCTGAAGGCTAACGGGACACGTAATAGACAAAAATCGTGAGAAGTCCGGTGATGATGACCCATAGCAACTGATACCAGTAGAAAAAGGGCAATCCCCCAATGGTGGGAGTCATCGCATTGTACAACTGGGGAAACAGAGTACCGATAAAGGGAATGATGAGCACGAGATACCACCAGCGCCGATTATTCTTCTGGCGCGGCAACTCCTTAGACATCAATACCGTTCCTCCTTTCGCACAGAACCTTTTGACGATTCCAGTAAAATCATGTCATTCGCGGAAGAAACCGTCAATAGTCCACCTGCTGAATTCCTATTCTCGTGAAGCTTGTCTCAAGCCTTCGAATATTCAACGGAATACACAGACAGGCCCGACATTATCTCTCACCATACTAAGGTGTCTAACGCCCGCTCTCTGGCCCCCAAAAGACGATCAGCATAACGCACTTTGAACCATTTTAGGGGTTATCCTCATCGTCGGGTATCTCCGGTTCCCAACATGAGAAGCGTTCTCCCGCCGTTCATAAAAAAGAGACGGCCCTTGGCCGCCTCCTATAGAACGCTCTTCCCTTTAAGGCCCGGATTCGTCTTCCCCATCTGCGTGTAGGGTGTTTTCCAGTCGCTGGACATCGCGTTCAGGAAACGAGGCATTGTTCAAATCGATGCCAAGTTCCCGAGCCACCTCTTCTTGAAATTGTTCTTGGGTTAGCTCGCGAATCGATTTTTTGGGATTTTGGTTGTCGGCCATGCGGATGCCTCCCTTCAAGCCCTAGCATGCCCGCACGCCTTTCTTTCACTCTGGAAAATCCCGATGCACTGAAAAGGCTAGTCCTCAACTCGTTGGCCGTTAATGTACACGGCGGCGGTTACCGAGGCCGACGCCTGAAGCATCGCCGATACGCTGCAATATTTCTCGTGACTTAAGTGAACGGCTCTTAAAACTTTGTCTTTTGCGATGCTGTCGCCGAAAAACTGGTAGCGGATCTCGATATCTCGATAAACTTTGGGGTGGGTGTCGACCCGTTCCCCGTCAATGGCCATTTCGAAACGGTCGAAGGGAACCCGCATCTTTTCCAGCATGCCGACAACGTCAATGCCGGTGCAGCCTCCCAATCCCAAAAGCAACATCTCCATGGGCCGAATCCCCTGATTGGTGCCTCCCGCCTCCGGAGAGGAATCCATGGTGACCCGATGGCCCGACGCATTTTCGCCTTGAAACACCATGTGCCCCTGATGGCGCACGACCACTGACGTCATTTAATAAGACCTCCCGTTACGAAACAATATCGGCGCCGGCCACAAAGCGAATGTCCAAAGGCAGTGGTGGTGAAGGTTCCCAGCTCGGATGGAGTGCCACCTGAGCCGTCCGCTCATCTTCGGTCCTGAAGCATCGCTGCCACCGGTCGCAAGCCAAGCACGCCTGACTTACTTCCCGTTCGGGAAGTTTTCGCGTCGCTTGGAAACTTTTCACCC
>JAKADW010000016.1 GCA_021820165.1 Bacillota bacterium | reverse complement strand
CAGGGAGTAGCGACTTCCTCGTAGCCCCGAACCGATTGCACCGCTCGGGAGAAATTCTCAAGGCGACGATAGAGATCATGGCCCTTCGGATACCAGAAGACGAAACCTGGTGCCTCCTCCCGAAATGTGAAGAGCTCTAATTGCGTCCCGAGCTTCCGGTGATCGCGCAATTTCGCTTCCTCAATGCGTGCCAAGTGCTGGTCCAGACCGGCCTCATCAGGGAATGAGGTGCCGTAAATGCGGGTCATCATCGGATTCTTCTCATCTCCACGCCAATAGGCACCCGATACTTGGGTAAGTTTCAGCGCACCGATGAGGCCGGTGGAGGGTAAATGCGGTCCGGAACAAAGGTCGACAAATTCCCCCTGGCGGTAGGCGGAGATTATCGCGTCATCCGGGATTCGCCGGATAATTTCTTCCTTGAACGATTCCCCCCGCTCACGAAACAGGGCCAAGGCCTCGTCACGGGACAACTCTAATCGCTCAATCGGCAGATTCTCTTCGACAATTTGGCGCATGGTTGCCTCAATGCGCGGCAAATCCTTTTCCGTGAGTGGTTCGGGGAGCGAAATGTCGTAATAGAATCCATCTTCCAAGGCTGGCCCAGTGCCCAACTTAGCCTTCGGCCACAACCTTTTCACCGCTTGCGCCAGCAAGTGGGCGCTGGAATGGCGGAAGACCTGTCGACCGGCCGAATCTTCAAAGGTTAAAAATTGAATCTGACCACCTTGCTGGAGCGGCCGATTCAAGTCCAGCGACTGGCCATTGACCCACACGGCCAAAGCCCCGGTAGGCACGTCCGTTAATTCCCAGGCCCTAACCCCACTTGGTGCTTCAACCAACCGGTCATCCACTTCAAATTTCAGCGACGCCATCACGTTTCCCCCTTAAAATAAAAAACCCGCTGTACGCGGGAGGACGGCCACAAGGCCGCGGTTCCACCCCCCTTGAACAGAGGTTCCACTCATCGCGCAATATCGGGCGCACCGCCGGCTTAGCATCGTGGGTTACCGGAACTCCGAGGTGGTCCGATAGAAGAGTGCCTGAATCGGCTTTCAGCCCCCGACCGATTCTCTCTTAAGGTTCTTCTATCCTCGTCCTCATCATCGTTTGCTAGTGATTAGCATCATTCTAGAAACTTCGCCAGTCCGTGTCAATCTCTCGGCTGTAGCAACGAGCACAGCCATGGCAGAAGAGGACGTTGCCCTCAAACACCTGCTTTAAGGTTTCGCGTCCTTCTCGATTCAGCCGCCCTCGATGAACGGTAATGCGCCTCGGCGCCATGGTGACCAGGGCACTAATCAGCACATCGTCCAACGCCCCCTCCTCGGGATCGACCCCTTCCAACATGTCCGCCACTAAATCGTCCCCCATACGGGTGCCGGAAGGGTCCTCAAAGTAAAACTGATTGCCATCAAACCGGACATGGATCCAGTCCATCGAATGCCCTGCAACCTTTACCAGCTGGCGCAACAGCCGCACGAATTCCTGGTACTCCTGCTCCATGAGAAAAATGTCCACCGCCTGGTCAATCGCCTCCTCGTACTCCAGCCGGATTTCGGGCAGTAAAAATGTCCGAATCCCTTCCACGACCACGGCCGGATTCGACTCCAAGTAGCTGAAAATGAGGGTCGAGGCGAGGTCCAGACGTCCGACATCTTGCTCGCGATCGGTGTGAAGCAGCTTCAGGACATCCTGTACAATCTCCCGATGTTCTTCATCGTCAAAGGTGTGATAGCGGCGGGCAAGCATCTCGTCCAACCAATTGCGTTCGTGGTAGATGAGAAGAAACTGCGCTAACGCACGGCTAATCGGCCAGGCAAGTCGCAACTCGTCATCCTCTTCGCCTTCCAGCGTATAGGCGACATGTTGCCCTTGCCGAGATTCGGTCCATTGACCGGGAATGGTGCGCGCCAAAAACTCGCCCAGCCCCTCGGCCATCACCGGATGATTGGTCGACACTATCCATTGGGCCACGCTCTCGCCTGCCTTTCCTGCCAATTCTATCCACGATAGTATATGCAGTTTGGGCAAGGCTATTCGACAGCCTAGTCGAAGGCCGACTGAGGGGGTGCGCAAAATAAAAAAATGGTGGGCGGTAGAGGACTCGAACCTCTGAACCTCTCGCATGTCAAGCGAGCGCTCTAACCAACTGAGCTAACCACCCAAACCTTGGAGGCGACGCCCGGATTCGAACCGGGGCATAGGGGTTTTGCAGACCCCTGCCTTACCACTTGGCTACGTCGCCGGGATGATAAGGCGAAAACTTGGAGCGGAAGACGGGATTTGAACCCGCGACCCTCGCCTTGGCAAGGCGATGCTCTACCGCTGAGCTACTTCCGCAACAACATGCGTTAGTATACCATGTGAGCCTAAATGGGTCAAGATGGTGGAACCTCCATGAAACGTGTCCCATGGAGGTTTGACGGCGTGGAAACGGCCGACCCTCTTCAGCCGGGCCGTCGTACAATAGACAAACCGTCCCGTGGCTCAAGTAGCGCCGACAAACAGTGAGCAAGCCGAAACCCTATCCATTTTTTGACCTAAGCACGTCAAAGGCCGAGGCAATTACCGGCTCTGGTCAAGAATTCGGCGAATGAGCCGCAAAGCGCGGGTTAATTGTTCCTCTTCTTCCGGGCTTGCCGTCGGTTTCGCGCCGTTTCGCGCAAGCCAGGCGGCCGCCAAGGCCACAACGAGCGCGCGATGGTGTGTCGGGACCGGGGAGTTCGACGGTTTTTCGGTCCCATGATGCATCATATCCTTTTGGCGCACCAGAGTGAGTGAAGCCAAAAGCCCTACCAGAACAATCATCGCCGCCATCCACACCGTATCCCGCGTGGCCAGCAAAAAAGCTTGACGCGCCATGGCCGCAATTTCTGGAAAGATCGGGGAATGGGTGTATTGGGATCCCGCCGACCTTAACCCGAGACTCCCAGCAATCGGGCCGGCCGCTTTCACCCGGTGGATGATGGCGGCCTTGGCACTCCCCGGCACCTGGTGAATGGTGAGCACCGCTTTCTGAATGTGGTGGTTATAGCGATTGGCCAGAAGAGCGGCTAAGGCGGCAATTCCGAACGCCGTACCCGTTTGCCGGGCCACGTTGCTGGTTCCTGAGGCCATGCCAATTTGGCGCGGTGCGACGGTTCCCATGGCCAAAGAAGAAATCGGGGGATTCACCAACCCGTTACCAATTCCGATCAAAATGAGTCCCGGGAGGAGCATGGTCCAATCGGGAGCCACCGTCGCGTGTCCTAACCGCGTCAAAAAGAGCGTCCCACCCGTCATAAAGACCATCCCGAGCCCTAATATCCACTTCGCGCCAATGCGATCCGTAAATCGACCGGCTAACGGAGCTCCAATCAGGACGAGGGCTGACAAGGGCAAAAAACGTAGACCTGCGCCCAACGCGGAAAATCCCAAGTAATTCTGCATATAAATACTGAGATAATAGAGCAATGCGTAGACGCCTGCGCTAACGGTAAAGCCCGCGATTGCGGAACCGGTGAAGCTGGGGATTTTAAAGAGCCGCGGATCCAGCATGGGGTAGCGAATCTTCAACTCCCCAATGATGAAAGCGCCTAAACTCACGCCCCCGGCCACGAACAGCGTAAGAATGTAGGTCGATCCCCAACCCTTCTCGTTCCCCCGCATCAACGCTAAGACCAAACAGAAGAGAGCAATGGTCAAGGTAATTAGCCCAAAGACATCGATCGAGCCCGGATGATGCTCGTCTTTGGACTCGTGAATCGCCCACAGCCCGAGAAGAATTCCGAGAATGCCGATCGGCACGTTCAAATAAAAGATGGACGGCCATCCCACCTTGCTGACCAACACACCGCCCACCAGAGGTCCCAAGGCCGTCGCCAACCCGGCAACTCCGCCCCAAATCCCGAAGGCCGTTCCCCGTTCGCGGCCATGAAAGGTTGCCGTAATCAAGGATAGCGACAAAGGAAGCATGGCGGAGCCACCAATGCCTTGGATGCCACGAGAAATATTCAGCACGTCGGCACCGCTCAGGGACCCGACATGAATGTGGGGAGACAATGCACAGAGCAACGAACCGAGGGTGAAAACTCCCATACCCAACCCGAAGAGCTTCTTCCGGCCGAAGATATCGCCGAGACGGCTGGATGTCACCAATAGTACCGCGACCACCAGAGCGTAGGCATTCACAATCCATTCAAGACTGGTATAGGATTCATGTAATCCTTTTTGAATGGCCGGCAGCGCGACGTTGACCACCGTGACGTCCAAGAGTGCCATGAATAGCCCGAAGGCTATGGCCCCGAGAGCCCACCAACGCCTGGGATCCTCCTGAATTGACGCGTTCACGGCTTCCCCGCCTTTCGCCTTTCCTAATGACTGCTCCACCCAGTGCAAACGCGCCGCGTAAACGGCGGTCTCGTAATCAAGGGCTTCTAAGATATCGGGCCGCTCGTCATGACTAATCTGCGGTTCCCCGATCACGCGATCGCGGGTAATCGCCACCGCGTCCAGCACCAATTCCAAGAGCGCCTTATACTGTGACAAAATCTCCACACGAAGGGGGGTCAACCAAATGAAACTTGGCTAACTTTATACGAAAGATATCCTCTGATTCGGCGTTGTGGTCCAAAGGTCTGGCCATTAACCGCCGAAATTGGATACGCCCCTGTTCAGTAATGGCATACACCTTTTTCGGGCGGCCAGTCGCCTTCCTGTTCGCCTTAGATAGGGCAGTGACACCTTCCGGATGCAATCGTTGCAACACCGGATAGAGCATGCCCCAACTCACCGTTCGCATGGGACCTAACACTTGAGTTAAGATTTGTTGCAACAAATACCCATGCATGGGCGTATCGTATAACTCGCCCAAAATAACGAGCTCGGACATCTCCCTCTCCCCATCCATCGCTACCGATCTCTTCCCGATATACTCATGTGTTGTCGGAACAAAGAAAAGCCCCGCAGCACGCGGGGCCAGGGTCTGGCACTCAATTAGGACTCGTAATCGTAGAAACCGCGCTGAGCTTTTCGACCCAAGCGTCCGGCTCTGACTAATCGCCGAAGGACGAGGGGTGCCGCAAAGCGATCATCGTGAAACTCATTGTACATATAATCCATCACGTGCAAGTCCACATCTAATCCGGTCAGGTCCGCCAAAGTTAATGGACCCATCGGGTGGTTCAAACCCAGCTTGATAGCCTTATCGATGTCCTCTTTGGAGGCGATGCCCTCCTCGTAAATTCGCATCGCTTCAATGAATAAGGGCATCAAAACGCGATTGACAACGAATCCTGGGGTATCCTTCTCGACAACCACCGTCTCCTTGCCGATTGACCGCGCATACGACTGGGCCGCTTTTAGGGCCGCGTCGCTGGTTTCTTCACCCCGAACAATCTCAATCAATTTCATCACCGGAGCGGGATTAAAGAAATGAAGCCCCAGCACCCGATCGGGTCGCCGAGTCGTGGCGGCAATCTCCGTAATAGAGAGCGATGAGGTGTTGGTGGCCAAAAGCGCGTCGGCCGGCAATAGGGCGTCCAATTTCTGAAAAACCTCTTTTTTGACCGCCATGATTTCCAGCACCGCCTCAATTGCCAGCGACGCCTGCCGAACATCATCCCACTCGGCCGCCACCAAACGTTCAAGCGTCCCGTCACGGTCTGCGGCGCTCAGCTTCCCTTTTTCCACGTCCCGCGCTAAGCGCTGACCAATCATGTGACGAGCTCGGTCGACGGTACCGGACTCGGCATCCAGCATGAGCACCCGATATCCATGAAGGGCTGCAACATGGGATATCCCACTCCCCATCGTCCCTTGACCAATGACTGCAATCGTATTCTCCATGGTTGTCCCCCTTAAAATCCCATGATATGAAATCCGCTATCCACATAGAGTACCTGGCCGGTAATCCGTTCCGACCATGGCGACGCCAGAAATACCGCCGCGTTGCCCACGTCGTCGGTGGTAATATTTTCGGGAATCGGAGCCCGTTCTAGAGTACTGTGTAACGCCGATGAAATACCTTTGACCCCGGCCGCCGCCAAAGTCTTAATCGGCCCCGCGGAAATGGCGTTGACCCGGATCCCATCGCGGCCGAGGTCGAATGCTAAGTAGCGCACGGAAGACTCTAAGGCCGCTTTGGCCACGCCCATCACATTGTAGTTGGGCATAACGCGTTCGGATCCCTGATAGGTCATGGCCATCACGCTCGCCCGCTCGGCACGGTTTAAGGGTTCATAAAGCGCGCGCACCAATGCTGTCAGCGAGTATGCGCTAATGTCTTGAGCCACATGGTACCCCTCGCGACTCGTCTCCAAAAACCGGCCAGATAAGTCTTCACTCTTGGCAAATGCAATGGAGTGTACCAACACGTCCAGTCGGTCGGTTTTCTCTTTCACCCGCTCCCCGAGTTGTCCGACTGACGCATCGTCGGAAACGTCCAACGGCAAAATGGCGAGCGGAGCTATCGACAGCTCGGCTACGAGCTTGTCTAAATTCTCCTTCAAGCGGTCGCTTTGGTAGGTAAGAATGAGCCGGGCCCCTTCACGGTCAAAAGCCCGGGCAATCCCCCAAGCGATACTCCGTTTGTTCGCTATGCCCGTCACCAGGGCAATTTTGCCCTCCAAGAGCCCCATCTGTGATCTCTCCCCCTCGATATGTCGCTGCCTCATATCTCCTTCGCGATATCTTGGAGGAAATCCTGTTTCAATGCAAACGGGCTTATGGCTGATTTAGCCGTGGAAGTGTGCCGGAGGGGTGGTGAGCACGTAAACTTTATGAAACTGGATGCCATACAGGGAAATTTTCATGGCCGATTCTTTGAAAAAGAGGTCGACATGGTCGCCCCATATCGCCGAACCGGTGTCGACCGCTCGGGCAGGTCCATATCCATCGATATAGAGGTAGGTACCGAGCGGGATGACACGGGGGTCGACAGCCACGTCCCCCGGCTTTAGGGGTTGGCCATTCCAGGCGGCAACCGCGCCCGATGGCCCATTCATCGCGAAGGACCCGTTATAGGCCGTGGTCATCATCGTTATCACGCGATCATAATGGTACGTCACACCATGCACCACCAATTTATGTACCGGAGCCGTTCCGAGCGCCACCGTGGCGTCAACCGGCGGCGATATTTTCACCCGGGCGCTCCCTACGGCCATCACCGTCCCTTCCGTTCCCGGATGGAGAACGGCCCGTTGTCCCTTGGGCATGGACCCGTCCTTGATGGTTTTCACCGCATAGGGCACGGCCTGAAATTGCCCATGGTTCCACGTGACCCCACCGGGCAACCAGGGCCAGGCGGGAATTCCGCCCACCGCCGCCAGTTGGGTGGTCGATGTAAAGCCGGCTGCATGCCCGGCAGGTAATCCGGTGCCCGCCCCCAGCGCGAGTCCGAGGGCAAGGATTCCCAAGCCCAGGGCCCAATATGCCCGACGCATAGGTCACCTCCCGCAAATAGCATGCGCCCAGACGTCAAACTTATGCCAGGAGTGGTTCATTCGTTCGCTGATGAAAATGCCAGCTGTCTCGGTAGGAGAGTCCAGAGGGCGAGGGCGATGACAATCAGAATCACCCCACCAGAAAAGAGCAACCGAGGGGCATGGGCGAACACTGGAGCCAACATCGGTGACAAAATAGCCACCAGCCCCGCCGTGACCACCCCAATCCACCCTTGCACGTCGACCCGCACCGAGTCGGGAAGCCAGGACATCCAATAACTGGTATGACTCGTCCAAAACTGACTCTGCCCCGCAACAATGAGGGCCCAGGCGACCATGACCCGCCAGAAGTGACCGGGGCCGGTCAGAACTAGTAGAAGAAACCCGAGTCCCAACCAGAGCACCGCCAGTCCCATTAACATGCGGCTGTGTCGGCTATCTGTCTTGGCTTGCACCATCAAGAGGACCAGAGCCGATACTACTGCCGCCAACGGAAGCCAGGCTAAGCGGCTAGGCGGCAAGTCGGTCCCTGCGGACGACACCAAAGCCAAGGGGGCTAAGTTCGCGAACAAGACCAGTGGCACTTGGATGAGAATGCGGAGTCCTGCTAGTACCGCCCCAGTTCCAGCGATTCCTTGACGCAAGTGCGCGGCGATGGCCCGAAACCCAATCGGCGAGGTGGATTGGCTGGCGCCTTTCGGCTCCCTCAAGAAGACAAGCCGCGTCAACCACGCCATCAATACTGCCGGCCACAAAATCCAAAGCAGGTGATGGCCCGTGAAAACCACACCCCGTTTTGAAATCCATCCTTCCATCAGGGGCAACACCAGGCCCCCCAACACGGTAGCCATCTGCAGCAAAAAGAAATAGCGGGGTAGCTTTACCGGGTCCTCTCCCGCGCTAAAGAGGCTATTCCAGGCTGGCCCCACCATCCCCATGGCTTGATTAATTACCACGCCTAAGAATAACCACCAAGGATTCCGGGAGAGCGTCCATAGGCCCAGCACAACCACCCAGCCAAGAAAGTCCCCGCTCATGATGCTTCCCTTTCGCCCCAGACGGCGCGCCAGCATCCCTGAGAAACCCAGGCCGATGACCTGCACGAAAGCGCCCAACCCCAACGCCAATCCCACTTGATGGGGACTTAAGTGTTCGTCGACAAGAAACAGGGTGAGATATGACCCCATCCAAGCCATGGTGACCGACCAGGGGAATTCGCTGACGAGAAAAATCTGAGCATTGGAGAGTGCACGCATCCTATGATGATATCAGCTTTGGGGCGCGCTATCCGACGAGTTTTTTAGCGCTTGGGCCCTGGGCAGACGCCGGGCGGTGAAAAACAAGACCACTGCCACAAACGACCAGAGGCTAAGAATCCACCGAAACACTCGTAGGTCTGGGCGACCAATCAAGGTGACGATTCCGAGCACAATGAGAAGACTCATCAGTCGGCCCCCATTAATCCAGACTTCCTTAAGACCCGTCAATCGAACCCGGTCTTGGTCGTCTCGACTCACCTGGGTAATCGCCGTGAGGGCCGCCGATTCCAGACGAACCTTAAACGATGGATAGGAGATGGCAATCGCCGCCCCCAAGAGGAAGAGCACCACGGCGGTTAACGGGAGAACTAGAAGCCCGAGGGCCGTCAACGAGACCAGCATCGCCGCAAACAGCCCTTTTTCTTCAGCCAACGCGCCCGACCAGCGGGTCAATGCCCAAAAGAGCCCTCCCTCAATGGCTGCCTGCATGGCCGCAAATGTCCCCAACAAGACGGTATTGTCGGTCACAATAAATAACAGCAGGCTTGGCACGAAAAAGTATACGCCGTCGCGCATCCCCAGCGCCCAAAAGCTCCAGCTAAGCCGTCGCCATCCCGGAATCTCCACAGGGGTCGAAGAAGGGGCGTCCCACTCTTCCGGTTGGGACTTAGGCAAGCGATGGTGAGCTGTCAAAATGAGCCAAGCACAAGCCAAAAGACTCACAAAAGCAATAAAAAAGACCGTGCGATATCCAGCCAATCCCGGCAGGACTCGAATCACCCAACCACTCATGACCGGAGCCAGCAAGCCCAACACCGCTTCAATGGTCCCGGTCCAGCTGTTGTACCAGGAAGCTTGGCCCGACTCCACCCATGATGACGCCAAGACAAACAGACTGAGCCAATAGAAGCTGGATGAAAGGCCATCGAGAAGTGCCAGTGGGATAAAATACTCGCGGGTCTTGGTCTTAAGAATTAATAAAAGGGCCAGGTAGAGCGCGTTCAAAATAATGCCCAGCGTCATCAAAAGCGGACTCGAAATCCGTCCCCGAATCCTCGAAGCGAGCCCAAAGCTCGTCACCATCATCACAAAGATGAGTGCGTAAAAGAGAAGAATCGACCGAAGCCCGGTACCAATGTCCCAGAACCAGGCCCCCACGAAGTTGGACGCTAGAAACATGGCTAGCGTCCAACCGGTTTGAATGAGAAAGAGCCGTGTCACCGGCTTTAGATGAGCCCCCGAGGAAAACATGTCCTCATTGTACCATCAACCGGCTCAGGTTAGTCCCCCACTAGCCTGCCTGGGGATGTTGGCGGCTGAACTCAGCACCCATAGCCGACCCTTCCCGCCTTATGACGTGAAAGATTTGGTCCAAAGTCGCCGACTCGCCGAGAATTTGTTGGACCATAATCACTTTGGCCAACGTCCGTGTCGCTTGTGCCGTTTCCCTGTCATTCATTGCGGGCCACCTCCTCATCCTCTACATAAAGGCTACCAGGCAATTTTTACAAAGATGTTTCGGCATCATATGAGAAGATTCGAACGCCTGCGCAATTTTCTGACCCAATTCGAAAGCCCCCTCGATGGTTACGGCCTCTTCCAAGGTTCCCGGCATGCGCCATAAACCGATGCAAAATAATAACCCCGCTAGAGAAGACAAAGCCCAAGCCCAAATCCCCGGCAGCACATGCCATAAGAGGCCTGCGGCCAATGACCCGAACGGATTGGCTAGAGAAAATACCGTCATAATCAGCCCGAACACGCGCCCTCTCATGGAGCCGGGAATGAGGCGCTGCATCCAGGTAAAACTTAACGCATTTCCGATGCCGTTGGCGACACCGGCTACCAGCAGAATGGCGGCCGACACCGTCACCCAGGGCGACAACCCGAACCCGACGAAAAGGACGCTCTCCACTAAGAACGTGATGAGCAGTGCAGTTTTCAGTGGCATACGGCTAAATTGACCGCTCAACACGCTTCCCAGCACAACACCTAACGCCCACGATGCATCGATAATGCCATACCAGACGGCCGTCCCGTGAAGATGAAGGCGGACCCAGGCTGGCAACATGACAAAGGCCGCCATAAAGGCAAAGTTCATGAGCACAATTAACGGGAGCAGACGACTTAACACCCGAATCGATCGAAAGGCGCGCAGTCCTTCGGCAAAGCTGGTCAGAAAGCCCGCCGGCCGGACGGTTGGATCCCGATCAGCTGCCGGACGCCCGGGACGAGTCACGGTCCGCATCATAAGCCAAATCGCGAGAGCGGAAATCCAGAACGAGGCCATGTCCAAGCCAAACACCAAGGATACCCCAATCGCCGCCACAGCCGCGCCGCCCAAAGCCGAACCGACCGCCGCGGATAACTGACTGGTCAGTGAGTAGAATCCATTGGCCTCGGTCAGATCGTGCTCCAACACCATATGGGGAACCATAACGCTTTCAGCCGGTCCAAAAAAGGCCATGCCGAGCGAATTAATTGCTAATAGCCCAATCACCACCCAGACCAAGGCGTGGGGAATAGCCAGCGCAAACAGTCCCAACAACACCGCCGTCCCTCGGAAGAGATCGGTTATCAGCATCACTCGACGGGCATCCAGTCGGTCCACCAAAACCCCACCGAAAAGCCCTAACATGGCGGGAACCGTCACTGCCATCCCAGCCACCGATAGTAAAAATGGGGACTTCAACTGAATCTCCCAAAGGCCTAGAATGTAGAAAACCGCGTTACCCAATTGGGATAGGAGTTGACCCGACCAAAGCCAGCGAAAGCCCGGATATTTCATAAAGACACGCAAATTAATTCGCCTTCCATTCCCATGGCACCCGTCATTTAATGATAATCTTTAGACTTTACACGAAAAAATGCTGGCCGTCAGAAAAAATATTTGAGGAGGACATGATTGATGGACCTTCCTGAATTCGCTGCCCTCGACCTCAAAGGAGACCCCGTTTCTCGCGAGCTCTTAGGGCACAAACTTCCGCTTATGCTGGTGCTTTTGAGAGGCCTCACCTGACCCTATTGCCAAAAGGAACTCGTGGAGCTCCATCACCAACTCCCCAGCATACAGAAACAAGGCGTGACAGTGCTGGTGATTACCCCAGACCCGCCGGGACGCATTCAGTCGTACTGGGAGACCCATCAATTCACGTTCTGGGCCATTCCCGATCCGCGTGGAACATTATTAAATCGTCTCGGCCAAGAGACGTCCTGGTGGAAGCTTGGCCGAATGCCGGGGCTCATCCTATTGAATGCCTTGGGCACCGAAGTCTATACGCATCACGGGCGAACCATGCGGGATCTGCCAGACTTCCGGCAAGCCCTAGCAGCACTCCCAGATTAATTTAAGAGCACCCATTTTCCATGTGTGCCGTGCTTCAGGTTCATGTACACGTCAACCGCATTCGTCAAAGGGGCCGGGGATACTGAAAGGCCGGAAAGATGTCCGGAAATAATCCCGGAAACGACCCGCTCCAATAGACGGCGGA
Source organism: Bacillota bacterium (assembly GCA_021820165.1). The sequence continues at coordinate 1,392 of JAKADW010000016.1, read as the reverse complement.
TCTCGGCAATCGTGAACTTCAGACTATCTACCCCCATCAACGTCTGCTCTTGATGATAGAAATCGACCACCGGCAGGCTCACGATCGGGTGGCTTGGCGAGGCAATCACCACCATGCGGCCACGATAGCCCAACGCCTCTTGACATTCCCGGAATCCTTCACCTCCCACCATGTCGAACACCAGGTCTACGCCACGACCCTCGGTGACGTCCAAAACCTCGTCCGCCCATCCAGGCTGAAGCTTAACCCAGGTCACCCCATCCGCCGCCTCGGGCGGACCGTGGCTCACCCCAATCATTTTGGCTCCGGCCCAACGCCCTATTTGAAGAGCGGCAGTGGCCACGGCACCACGCCCCCCAGTGACCAAAGCCGTCTCCCCTGGTTGAAGCCCTGCACGAACCAGAAGAGCCATCCAAGCGGTTGTGAAGGGCACGCCGAGTGCCGCCGCTTGGGATACAGGAAGGGATTCCGGACGCCGTACCAAAGCATCCGTCGGCACGGATATGTATTCCGCATGAGTCCCCGGCCGCGTGAATCCGAGGGAACTAACCGAACCCAGCACCGGTTGTCCTTTCCATGAGGGAGGGCCTTCCACGACCACTCCAGCAAAATCCCGGCCCGGGATACACGGAAACGTCGTCTCAGGGAACCTCCCATCCACCACGTTATTGATATCACTCGGATTGATTCCCGCCGCTTCCATGCGTACCACCACGTCGTTACTTTGGGGTACGGGTTTGGCTACCTCGCGGATGGCTAGTGGCCCTCCAGGCTGTTTCGCAAACAACGCACGCATTTGGACCACCTCGAGCCAAATTCTAACAAAAAGAGAGCCGCCCCCAAAAAGGACGGCTCCAGTGCGAGGTCTAGCCTAAGGGAATGCGGTCTTTATTCTCGGTAAGCCATGCCTCGAAGTTTTTCAGGTTCGGATTTAACGTTCGTGATCCCGCCAAATCTCTGGAAGCTAAAAATACCATGGCGTAATCGCGATAGTATTGGAACATATTGCCCAAGTCGTCGGCACCAGGAAATCCCAAGGCACGATAGTCCTCCGGGTCAATGGCATGATACCGTACGGGCACGTCCAAGGCTCGGCTTAAAGCCGATGCCATCTCGTCGCCCGTCAGGTGGTCGCCCGCCACCCCTACAAATTTTCCGAGATATTGCTCGCGATTTTGGAAAATGGCATAGGCAGCCTCACCAATATCGGAGGCGGCGATTCCCGCGAGTTTTTCCTCCCCCATCGGCAGCGTCAGGCTATAGCTCCCATCCTCACCTTTTTGCGGTCCCATACCAAAGTGAATCATATTGTCCCAGTAGAAAGTCGCCAGCAGGAAAGTGGTCGGCACCTGCGCATTGACAAAAAAACGGTCCGACTCCCCTTTAGCGTCA
>JAKADW010000314.1 GCA_021820165.1 Bacillota bacterium | reverse complement strand
ATGTGCTGGGTCGTCTGAAGGCGCACCCGGCTCTCATGGTCACGAGTGACGGATCAGTAGTCGGTGGTATTTCGCGCGGGGCGCTCTTTAGCCTCTTCGCCGACTATTGGATGAATGATGGCTCCCCGTCCAAGGATATTTTGCCCAAACCGGTGGGGGATTTTGCCGTCTCGGTCCCCATTTTGGAACACGGTGCCCCGGTTGAGGACGCCATTGATCACTTGGTGAAAGGCGCTCCTTTAGTCGTGGTCCGAGACCGTCGAGGCGAACCCTACGGAGTCATTTCGTGGGTCGAGGTCAATCAATACTTGCGGGAAATTACCGGAATCAATGAGACCCAATCGGTGCGGTTTTCCCTGGCCTTATTGGATATTCCTGGCCAGCTTGCGCGCGTGGCAGAAGTCGTGGGACGGGCCGGGGCTAATATTACAGCGCTTACGGTGTCAGACCCCAAGGTCTTGAATTGGGTGCACGTCTCCCTTCGGGTGGACAAATTGCATGCCGACATTGCCCGCCGGGCATTGACCCGCGCAGGCATCGACATTATTTCGGAATCGCATCCGGGCGCCTAAAACAGAAGGGAAGGGAAAAAGAGCCTTCCGGGGCGGAAGGCTCTTTTTGCTTGCCTGGATTAGTCGCCTAGAGCTTGCTCGAGGTCTTCCCACAAATCGTCGGGATGTTCTAATCCTACGGATAAACGGATGAGATCGCCGGCCGCACCCGCTAGGACTTTTTCTTCCTCGCTCAGCTGTTGGTGGGTCGTAGAAGCGGGGTGAATGGCCATTGAGCGAGCATCGCCGACATTGGCGACGATAAGCCACAAGCGCAGTCGGTTCATGGTGGCAAGGGCATGGTCGTGCCCGCCTTTGACTCCGAAATTGAGCATGGATCCGAATAACCCATCGTGCAAATAGGTTGTGGCCAAGGGATACGCAGGATCGTCAGGGAGACCGGGGTAATTGACCCAGGATACGCGCGGATGTTGGAGAAGCCGCTCGGCTAAAATACGGGCATTCTCGCATTGGCGTCGGATGCGTACGGGGAGTGTTTCCAGCCCTTGTAAAATATAGTACGCGTTGGTGGGCGACAGCGCGGCGCCGGTATCGCGCAGCACCTTTACCCTTAACCGGGTAATGTAGGCCGCTTCGTTGAGACTTGCAAACACCAAGCCGTGATAGCTGGCATCTGGCTCCTGATAGTATCGAAATCGCGAAGAATCATAGTTGAAGCGGCCCGCATCGACCACAATACCGCCCATGGCGTTGCCGTGGCCTCCAATCCACTTGGTCAGCGAATGGACGACAATGTCTGCACCATGCTCTATGGGTCGCTCGAGATATGGGGTGGAAAAGGTGTTGTCGACAATTAAGGGAACCCCATGGCGGTGGGCCAAAGAAGCCCAGGCGGCAATATCGGAGACGTTCAGACGGGGGTTGCCGATCGATTCCACGAATACCGCGCGGGTTTTCTCGTTAAAGGCGGCATCGCCCTTAGCGATGTCATTGTCCGCGACAAAGCGGACCGAGACACCGTAGTCCTCTAAGGTGGAGGTAAAAAGCGTAAACGTGCCGCCATAAAGGGAGGTAGAAGCCACAATCTCATCGCGGGCCCGGGCCACGTTCAAAATCGCGGCCGTAATGGCGGCCATTCCGCTGGAGAACGCCACCGCCCCCACGCCTCCTTCTAATAGAGCGAGACGCTGCTCGAGAACGTCGGTGGTGGGATTCATGATGCGGGTGTAGATGTTGCCTGGCTCCTCTAAATTGAACAGACGAGCCGCATGGCCGGTGTCGTCGAATCGGTATCCCACCGTCTGGTAAATCGGTACAGAAATAGCGTGGCTGGTGCCATCGCCAGCGTAACCGCCGCGCACTGCGAGAGTATCGGGGCGCCATTTGATTGCCTCTGTCATCAAATCATTCCTCCCAATGTGGTGTCTGAGAGAGGAGGGAGGGGCTTTTGAGATATCAAAAAAGCCGACCTCTTTGGCCGGCCTCAAAATTGTGCTCCGGCCTCTCATTTCTCAGCGAAAAGCTGCAGGATTTGGCACCGCCGTACGCATGCGTACCGGTTGCCGTGGCATCATCGGGCCAGTCCCTCCGCCACTCTCCATAAGAGGTGATGCTATTACACCACACCTAAGGGGTGGATGCAAGAGAAAATTCAGGGTTTGCGAGGGAGGAAGGACGGACCGCGGGCGTGGGGTTGCGCCAGAAGGAATCCTCAATGGGCCGTATTTTGGTTCTATGATAGCATCAGAAGAGACAAAGGGGCGATGGCGATGACCAACATACTGGTGTTGGGTGGGACAGGCATGCTAAGAGGGGTGGTCTTAAGACTTTTAGCGGAGCCATCGGATGTGTTTGTGCTCGCCCGTAATCCGGAAGGTCTCAGAGCACTGACCGAGTTGGCGCAAGATGATGCGCGGCACTTGACGACCATCGCGCTCGATTACCATGATCGGGATCGTTTGGGCCGTTGGGTGGCCCATGTGCAGTTAAT
>JAKADW010000313.1 GCA_021820165.1 Bacillota bacterium | reverse complement strand
CCATCCGTGGGAGGCTATGCTCACCTTGTTCGGCGGCGGCCTGGTGTACTCTCCATACAATATCGTGGCGGCCACATGGCAACAGCGACTCATCCCGGATCACCTGCGGGGGAGTGTCTTTGGGGTATTTCAATCCGTGACGAGTTCCGGCCTGCCGGTGGGGCAATTGATTGGGGGGGTGGTAGTCAGCGTCTGGGGCGCCGGTGCCACGATCACCATTGGAGGCGCTGCCACAATGCTTCTCGGAGTTGTCGTCGCCTCGCTTCGCGCTCCTTGGAGTCGGGTGCCTGACACATTCATGTCTCAATAGCAAAGCGTTCCAGCGTTCGGCATCCAGTTTACCCCGCAATAGTCCGGCATAGGGCTTCGAAGGGGGATAAAAGGCCGGATGGGGTCGATGACGTTCGGCTCGTTCGGAAGATCCGGTGACGGATTGGCGTTGCACACTGCGATACATTTAGTTGCTCAGCAATGCTTGCCGTATTTGCAACAGTAAGTCCATTCCATCGTGCCGAAATCTCTGGATGAAAAATCACCGCCCGTGTTATCCGACGATGTCGAGCGCGCCCGCCAAACGAACCGACAATGTATTGAATAGGTGAACAACGAGACTGGGGGAATGTCTCGGTGGGCCTTTTCTCAAAGCGCTCAAGATGGCGGCGTTAGCGCAGAGTGTTTGCTCTCAGTTTTTGACCAACCGTGGTTTGTCTATCCCATGGCCCGATCAACAGAAATGCCCCGACGTCGACCAACCGCATAACCGCAGAGATCAATCAAGAAATCCGAATACCCATATAATCAAAGGGCTGTGGCCACGGTGTCCAATCCAGCGTTTCCGGCACCAAGTAGATGACGCTATGCCCCAATACCCGCTCGGTATCGGGGTGCATGAGTGCTCCTGACAAATACCCGCTGACACCGGGTCGACGCTCCAGCTGCATCACGATATCTGTTACCAACATTTGAGTCCGCTCCTCTTGGGAATGACGACATTTTTTACGCAGGGGGTTCTATGGAATACCCTGGCGTCCGCCCCTCCATCAACGCGCGTGTGGCCATAGCTAAGTGTTCATAGTGCGCCGCCAAGGCCTCCAAAATGACGGGCGATTGTCGCGCTAAATAGGGTTGCAATCGCTCCCACGGCACGGCAGTCGCCTACGGCGTCCTTGCTAAAACTTGTACTGCGACCCAGAAATAAGGAAGCATATGGTCTGCTTTGAACCGTCAGCAATGCGTTCCACTGCATTGGTTGATACGTTGCGAGCGGAATCGTCGACACGGCCTCACTCAGAGGTTCAGCCACTGCATTTTTTGTGGCCGGGTCAAGCGGTAACCACGGCTGAAACAGCGTGTGCCAGTCCAGATGACGAGCTCCTTACTTTTTATACTTATTTCACTTAATAGTGCAGATGAACTTTGACACCGAGCCGAGCCCAAAAGGCTAGCTATGGGGGAGTGTTGAAAATCATCCAATCATAGTCGTCGGCTTCACGCGTTCGCAGGCGCTGCGCAATGCCCTTTCACCATACTGCGCGGACGATTTCGGTGTCAATTCATCACGGAGTCATATTATTGAATAAAAACTCCGGTGCGCATATACTCTAGGCCAGAGAGCAACCGCTCCTGTGTTGCCTCGTCGCGCTAACGTGACGTAAGGCGCTCTGACCATCAGAGTACGCAAGGTCTTCACAGTGAAGTTGCCCGTTTTATTTGTGTCCGCTGTGATGCAGGAGGACAGTCAAATCTGGAAATCGTCCTACCTTTCCATCACCTTTTACGTGTCGGCGAATGAACGGATACGGGAGCACATGGAGATTCATTAATCGGGACATGTCGTGAGACACGTCTGCCTCTATGAGTTATGGCGAACACGGAAAATGAGACCCGAAACTTTCCGACCTAGCACAAGGCCCAAACAGATGCAGATGGCACTTTAAATATCTGTATACCCTAGCGATGACGAGATTGCCGTGGAATGGCAATCTGCGATAAATGGAATCGCGCTAAGGTTCTTCACTCGTTTAATCTGGAAGACTGAGAGAATGTGCCGGATCCATAGCTAATCCATGCGGATTCCCATTTTGATGGGGATCCGCACTACAATAGGGGTTGCAGGCAAAAGATGCAGATGATGCAGATCAGGTTAGCGGAGGGTTGCTACTGGCGGGGTTCGTGATCTGCGGATCTTTCCCAGCCTGAGCGATAGCGGAGCCACCTAACATGGCTAGCAACACGATTCCCAGGCGGATGCCGACTGTGTAAAAGCCTTTCTCATTCAACTCCGCTGTGTGAAAGACGGTGACCTAAAGAGGTATACTACAGATAAAATAGTGGGGGGAGGCGTAGCGGTGGATCCAAAAGCGGTGGAGGATCAGGTTGTGGAGCGGATTGTCACCCACTTTCCCGAGGTCGAACGCATTATTCTCTTCGGATCCCGTGCACGGGGGGATGCGCGTCCTGATAGTGACTGGGACTTTTTGATTATCATGCCGTCGCAAGAGCGG
>JAKADW010000015.1 GCA_021820165.1 Bacillota bacterium | reverse complement strand
GGCGAGGGATAAAACCCTCGCCGCCTTCCGTGATCCGGGCGGTTTAGACTCGCTCAATGATGGTGGCGACTGCCATCCCCCACCCGATGCACATGGTAATCAAGGCGTAGCGTCCTTGCCGCCGTTCCAGTTCGTGTAGTGCGGTGAGAACCAGGCGCCCTCCCGACGCCCCGAGCGGGTGTCCGAGCGCAATGGCACCGCCGTTTGGGTTCGTGCGCGTCCAGTCTGGATGGTACTCCTCACCCCAGGCTAGCACCACTGAGGCAAATGCCTCGTTAATTTCAATGACGTCCATCTCTTCGAAACGGAGTCCAGCCCGTTCGAGGACTTTGGCGGTGGCGGGAATGGGGCCAGTCAACATGATGACAGGGTCAACGCCTACGACCGACATGGCCACAACCCGCGCACGCGGGTTCAGGCCATACCGCTTGAGACCGTCCTCCGAGGCGAGTAAAAGCGCAACGCTACCGTCAGTAATCTGGCTGGAGTTGGCGGCCGTGACACGGCCGTCGGGTTTGAATGCGGGGCGCAATGTGGCCATTTTCTCTAACGTCGTGTCGGCCCGAGGACCTTCGTCTCGGGCAATTCGCACCGGGTTCCCTTCCCCATCCACGGTATCAACGGGCGTGATTTCTTCTTCGAAGCGACCTTGGTCGATGGCCGCCAACGCCCGTTGATGACTTTGGTACGAGAAAGCATCCAAAGAGTCTCGGTCGAGGTTCCACTGCGCCGCAATCATCTCGGCCGAAAGCCCCTGCGGGACAATATTGTAACGTCGTAACAATTCATCACTGAAGGTCGACCCATCCGACCCCATGGGGACGCGGGACATGGATTCCACGCCGGCCGCAATCACCAGGTCGTGAACATCGGCACGAATGGCTTGGGCCGCTTGATTGACGGCCTCGAGACTCGATGCGCACATACGGTTAATGCTCACCCCGGGGACCTCCACCGGAAAACCGGCAATCAACGGGGCTAGCCGGCCAATGTTAAATCCTTGCTCACCGACTTCTGTTACGCACCCGAGCCGCACGTCTTCAACCGCCGAGGGTTCGATGCCAGTCTTCTCCACTAAAGCCGACAAGGTATGGGCGGCCAAGTCGTCCGGGCGGATTCGCGACAGGCCACCACCCCGACGACCAAACGGAGAACGGATTCCGTCAACAATATAGGCTTCGCGCACGCTCATCGCCTCTCCTTTATCCAATGAGGCATGCCCAAGAGCTATCGGGCATGCCTCACGGTTCGTTAGGAAATCAGGGTTTGCAATTTTAGGGCCATACTCATGTCGCCAGTCACCGACAATTTTCCGCTCATAAACGCACTCATGGGATTTAAGCTGCCCTGAGCCAAGGCCTTGAAGTCGTCGGCTGTCATGGTAATGGTTACGCCGGCATTTTCTGCCTGACCCTCCGTGACTTCGGCTCCTTGGTCCGTAACAGAAACCGCATAGTTCGCCGCATCCTCGCCGGTCAAGATGAACTGATAGACACCCTTCGAGTTGGCCAATTGATGGGCACCCTTGGCTTCCAAACGAGACTTCAATTCGCTGAACATGTCTTTGGTCGTCATGAGAATCCTCCCTTTTGTAGCGTACGCCTCGATTTTACAATAAGCGGGTCATGACCCGCTTTTGAATCTGGGTGGTCCCTTCGTAGATGGACATGATTTTGGCATCGCGGAACCACTTTTCTACGGGGAAGTCGCGCATATAGCCGTATCCTCCCAGTGTCTGGACTGCTTGGGTGGCGACCTCCATGGCCATATCCCCGCAGAAAGCCTTGGCCATGGAGCCCTCTAGGTTACAGGATTGCTGGGTGTCGGCAAGCCAAGCCGCACGATAGGCGAGGAGCCGCCCAGCGTCGATTTTGGAGCGCATTTCGGCTAAGGGGAACGCTATGCCTTGGTTATAAATGATGGGCTTCTGGAATTGCACCCGCTCTTTGGCGTAATTGAGCGCGTATTCATAGGCTGCTCGAGCCACCCCAACGGCGGCGATGGCTACCGTGGGCCGGGAATGTTCAAGCATTTTCATGGCCCCCAGGAAAGCCATTCCTTCCGGTCCGAGGCGATTTTCTTCGGGCACCCGCACGTTGTCAAAGTGCACCTCAGCCGTATGGCTGGCACGGAGTCCGAGCTTTTTAAATTTTTTACCGCCTGATAGCCCGGGTGTCTCGCCGTCGACAATGAAGGCCGAGACCCCGGCATAGCCCGCGTCAGGGTCGGTCTTGGCGAAGACGACGTACACGTCAGCAATGCCACCATTGGTGATAAACGTCTTGGTGCCGTTAATCACATACTCGTTGCCGTCCCGTACGGCCCGAGTCGTCATATTGACCACGTCGGAACCCGCATTGGGCTCCGTCAGGCACATCGCTCCAAGGCGCACAGCATCGGGATCCGTGAATCGGGGCAACCACTTCCTTTTTTGCTCCTCGCTTCCCATTTCCAGGATAGGCAGCGCAGCCAGTCCAATCCCTCCCATGGCTGTGGCGATGCCTGCGCATCCCCAGAACAACTCCTCTGAAATGACCAAGCTGGACATTAAACTGGAGACGCCACTGCCGCCGTATTCCTCAGGAATGGCGTAAGCCAAAAGTCCAAGCTTGGCAGCTTTTTTTAGGACATCCCAGGGCATTTCCTCGCGCTCGTCGTATTCTTGGGCCACAGGGCGGATTTCTTTCTCTGCGAAGCCGTGGGCCCATTGCCGCAGTTCTTCTTGCTCGGGGGTGAGCGAAAAGTCCATGCTGTCCTCTCCTTCCGAATACCTGCATCTGGCATTATTTTACCACGGCAAATTTTGTGTGAAAAGACCAGATTTGAAAGAATATGCGAACGTGCATCGGTCAACCTACCCGGAGGAGGGATTATGATGCCTCGTCGCCGTCAAGACCCGCGCAATGAAAACCGTTCACCCAAGAAGAAGCTCACCCAAACGCTTTTAACCATGGGTGAGACGACCGGACTTTCGGTAACCGAGGATCTCCTCGAATTGCGCCGGGAGCAACTACCGGAGCGCGCCCAAGGCACTGACGACCGAGATGGCGTTTAAAGTCAGGTGGGCGGCTGTCGACGCCACGAGAGAACCGGTGGTTCGATACAAAGCATTGAGGGTGATGCCCGCCAACGCCAGGGGCAAAAAGAGCGTCGCATTGAGGTGCGCCAGACCAAAGACCGCCCCCGCCACCAAGGTGGCGGGGAGATACCCCCAGGCCTCATTGAGGGATCCAAATAAAATACCTCGGAACAAGGCTTCTTCCGCCAAAGGAGCCAACACAATCACCCCAAAGGAGATAAGGAGCGCGGGGACGGGATGGTGACGGACGAGGGAAGGCATAGTGACGAAAGGATTATTGGCCACAACCCGGATGTGAAAGCCTCGGCTTTCGATGCTGACGATGATGGCGGTAAGGAAAATCAGACCAGCCCCGGTAAGAAAGCCGAGACCCAGATCCCGCCACCGGAAGTGGTATCGGGAACGGATAAATCCCCCTAAAAAGCCGGCCTGCAGTAGCGCCGTAATGACCACTCCCCACTCCCATGGAGGGGTGCTGAGATAGAGGACCACGAGGTCGGCGGCTGTTTTTACCGAGATGGGTTGATGGCGGAGGGTCAAGAAGGCCGATAGTGCCAGAGATACCATCACTAAGAGCGCGATGCCCAAGAGCGCCTCAAGCGGTGCGAGAGGCCAACGAAATCGTCGGGTGCCCCAGAAACCCACCAAGCCCGACAGCATGGCAGCGGCCACGACCAGAAACGGATGCACCCATCCGATACCGAGGCCACCCAAAACTGTCACCCCAGCACCTATGATCGTGCTTAACCAGGGCATCCTAAGGGCGTAGGCCGATATCGAAAGTCCCAGTATCGCCAACAAGGCGAAGATGATGCCTTGACTATTGGAAGGATGGGGAATGGCCCGTTCTGCCAAAAATGTTAGGAGGTACCCTCCTACAATCCCGAGACTCCGTGACCAGAATCGCATAAATGTTCACCTAAAATCCTTTCCATGGTATAATATCCCACAAAAACGAGGAGTAACCATGCCAAGATTACGGGGAACCGACCGGCAGCATGATATCATGGCCTTTATTCAAAGTTTTATCGACAAGAATGGCTTTCCGCCTTCGGTGCGCGAAATTGGTGCAGCTGTGGGTCTTAAATCGACCGCCAGCGTGTTTCGCTATCTTCAAGCGTTGGAAAACAGCGGTAAAATTACTCACCCGCCCGCCAAACGCCGCGCTTGGCGCGTCGAAGACCGGGCACCGGCCGTTGAAGCGCCGTTGGTGGGCCGCATTACCGCCGGCCAGCCTATCTTGGCGGTGGAAAATCAAGAAGAACGCTTTCGCCTTTCGCCGCACTTCTTTTCCCACGCCCCGGACTTTTTCTTGCGCGTCCGTGGGGACTCCATGATTGAGGCGGGGATCTACGACGGGGACCTGGTGGCGGTCGAGTCCACCAAAACGGCAGAGAATGGCCAAATCGTCATTGCCCTCATCGGGGAGGAGTCCACGGTTAAATATCTCGAGCGTACCGGCCGTCGGATTCGACTACTTCCGGCCAATCCACGCTACGAACCGATCGAATCCCCAGACATTCAGGTGATTGGGCGCGTGATCGGTTTAGTCCGTTCGCTTTAGTAGCCGAGCGCTTGGAAGGCAGCGTCGACTGCCAACATCGTATGCCAACGGTTCACTCCTCCTTGCAGAAAGACCCGGTACGGCGGGCGAATGGGCGCATCGGCGGATAGCTCCAACGAACCTCCCGCAATAAAGCCTCCCGCCGCCATGATAATCGGGTGCTGATAACCTGGCATCGGCCACGGCTCCGGGGCAGCTAAAGCGTCTACGGGAGACCACGATTGAATGGCTTGGCAGAACGCGACAACTCTGTCCGCTGTGCCTAGCTCGAGAGCGACTACGATATCGTTTCGCTCGTGGGCTTCGGGTTCTGGGTCGGCCCGAAGCCCTAACTGTTTGGCTTTATAGCCGGCGTAGATCCCGCCCATTAAGGCCTCGCCGACCAATTGCGGGGCCAGAAATAGCCCCTGCGCAAAGAGCCGTAGGTAGGGTCCCGTCGCTCCGACTTCGCCCCCAATGCCGGGCGCAAACAGTTGGTCTGCGACTCGCTCGGTCAGATCGCGTCGGCCAGCGGCATAGGCTCCGGTGGGCGCCAAGGTTCCGCCGGGATTTTTCATGAGGCTTCCGACCACCAGGTCAGCTCCCCAGTCGCCCGGTTCCTCGGGCTGGGTAAATTCCCCATAACAATTGTCGACCAGCACGTTCGCACCAAAGCGGTGCGCGAAGCGTGCCGCCTCGGTGATTTGGGAACGGCCCCAAGACGGTCTCCCGCTGTAGCCTCGGGATCGCTGAATATAGAGAACATCTCCGGGGCTTAGATGGCTTACTTCCGCTAGTGAAAGCCTCTGGACCACCACCCCTTCTTCCGAAAGCCGGGTCACGGTAGGCATGAGCGTATCGTAAGGGGGACCGCTCATTACCACCAGGCGGCGTCCAGGCGCTGTTATCGCCCGCAGTGCCGTTGCCAAGGCATGCGTCCCGGAGGCCCATTGTGGGCGGACTAATGCCGATTCGGTTCCCATAATGCGAGCATAGATCGCATCTAAAATCACGCGTCCACGGTCGTCATAACCATACCCAGTGCTTCCCATCAAATCTGGTGTACTGAGCCCGCTTTGACGAAAGGCGTCCACCACGCGCCGGGTATTTTCTCGAACCACGGATTCTACCGCCCGCCACAAAGGTTGAACCTCGTCCCATCTGATGTCGTTTGTCACGTGAGCCCTCCTCCGGCCGATCATACACGATTGCCGGAGCCGGGCCAATTACAAGAGAATCCGCTGGGCCCACCCTTTCAGGTCCCGAAAGCCGCGGCGGGTCACTGCCGAAACCGGAATGAGGGCTGTTCCGCGAAAGCGTTCTTTAATCAGCCTGAGTCCGTCCTGGCTTCCCGGCTTATCCATCTTATTGGCAATGAGGCAATAACCGGACCGAGCCTTTCCCCACGAAGCGAGGGCTACATCAAAGGCACCGGCCGCCTCCGGGCGGCGGGTGCCAGCCGCGCCAGCATCGACGACGTGAAGGACCAAGTCGGATGCCATCACCTGTTCCAAGGCGATGGCCGTTTGATGTCGGCGCTCGGCATCAGGGGAGATGCCTTCGGGGATGCCCGGGGTATCGACGGCACGGATGACCGGGTGCTGCCGGCCGAGGGGAAGCTCCAGCGTCATCCGTTGCAAATGGGTGGTTTTGGGCGCGTATAAGGACACCAAATCGCGGCGAGCCCGTTCCAGGCTGAGACGCTGGGTACGGCGGATGCCGTCCTCTTCGACTTCCAATTGCAGGTCGCGAAGCCCCAGGTAGGCGGCAAAATTAATTAGGAGGAGTGTCTTGCCGACGTTGGGCTTGCCGACGACGGAGAGTTGCACTAGGATAGGCCCCCCTCAAAGTCAGACCAGGCGAGTTGCATGAGGTCGTGACGGGTCAAGGGCGTTCGTCTTGCGCTAAGGCGCACAGCCTGACGACGGATGGCGTGCTCTAAGAGGTTTCTAACCATGCGCGCATTGCCAGCATTCTTATGCCAGTACCCCTGATTTTCTGAGAGGAGGCGCAAAAGCCCGGCTTCTGCGTCGGGTGCTAGACGGTAGTCGCGCTCTTGCACCATGCGCCGCGCAATTTGTACCAACGCCTCAGCATCGTAATCGGGAAAATCGAGACGGATGGCAAAGCGGGACAAGAGGCCTGGGTTGGTACCCATGAACCAGGCCATCTCCTCGGGATATCCCGCTAAAATGACTAAAAGGTCCTCGCGCAAGTTCTCCATGGCTGCCACAAGGGTATCAATAGCTTCCTTACCAAAATCCTTTTCCCCACCCCGGGCGAGGCTATATGCCTCGTCCACGAAAAGTACCCCGCCGGTCGCCCGCTTAATCACCTCGCGGGCTTTCTGAGCCGTATGGCCAATATACTCCCCGACCAGGTCCGCCCGCTCGACCTCCACCAGATGCCCCTTGGAGAGGACATCCAGCGACTTAAATAAACGGCCCATCAAACGGGCCACCGTGGTCTTTCCAGTGCCAGGAGCGCCAGAAAAAACCATGTGAAAGGATTGTTGATTGCGTCGAAGTCCCGCGTCCTCGCGGAGCTGCTGAACCTCCACAAAGGCGCGAATGTCCCGTACCACCCGCTTGATGTCGTCCAAGCCGACCAGTCGGTCAAGATCGGCCAATACCGCATCGGGGCTCTCGCGCTCCTGATCCTGACGTTCGCGCCGTGTCGCCGATGTTTGCAGGGCAGGGGCCGTCTGAAAACCAGATAAGAGCTCGATAGCCCGATCGGGCGCCAAGCGCCCGACATGAATCCACTGAAAGACCTCTTCAACCGAACTCGGATTCAATTCCGGTGACACGATGTCCGACACCCTAGCCCCTCCTTCACTCACATAACACTATGCGAGGGACGCCGGAAAATCTGTCCTAAAGGGTGCAAGAAAACTCTTTTTGCTGATTTCCAGTTTTTAGCAGGCAAAATCTGCCATTATGGCGAATAGGTTATGGACAAACCCGAGAGGAGTGTGTTCATGTCTGTCCTTCTGAGTATTTCGCGCCGTACCCGCTCCCGTTGGATGGAACCTGTGGTAACCGCCGTCGGCGCCGCGATATTGGGACTTACGATGTCCAATGCCGCGCCAGGAATGCCCTTGAATCCCGAATCACCCCCTCAGCCGGATAAAACGGTCCAAGTCGTGCGCCCCGCCTCCTCGGAGTCACTCCAGTCGTGGGCTACCAAGCGACGCATTCACCTAGGCTTACCCCGCAGCAAACCCGTGTCGCCTGCCGGTCACGTGTACCGTATTGCCTGGGGAGATACTCTGTGGAGCCTTTCCGAGCGATTTCACGTCAGCATCGCCTCCATCGAGGCCGTGAACCATCTCAGTAATCCCAGAATCCAGGCCGGGGCCGAGTTAATTATCCCCGAAGTCTACCACGTCAAGCCGGGCGACACCTTGTTGTCGGTGGCGCGCGCCTTCGATGTTCCGTTGGTGCTCCTGTGGCATGAGAATCGCCTCACCCGGGACAAGCTCCAACCGGGCCAGGCACTGGTGATCCCCTATACCGGACGATTGCCCAAAGCTCATTTTAGTGCTCCCCCACAAAAAGCCGCAACGGCACCGCTGACTAACCGCGGCGGACTTCAGATGTCGGCAAATTTAAACGCCGAAGACACCCTTATGCTCGCCCACTTGGTACAAGCGGAAGCGGGCAATCAGCCGTTTCTGGGGCAGGTGGCGGTCGCGGCGGTGGTTCTTAATCGACTAAAGATCCCTGGATATCCGAAGACCCTGGACGGTGTATTATTCGAGCCGGGTCAATTCGAGAGTGTGAGCAACGGAAGCTTTTGGCAAGCCCCCAGCAGCCAGGCCCTGGCAGCGGCCCGGGCAGCCGTCTCTGGATGGGACCCGACCCACGGGGCGCTCTACTTTTATAATCCATCCATGACGAACGATGCCTGGCTGGAAAGTCAACCGGTGGCCGCCGTTATTGGCAATCAGGTGTTTTGTCGGTAGGTCTGAACGATTTTGTCCACAGCTTTCTCCATCGGCCAGGCGGTAAGATCCAACCAACGAGCATCTTTTTCTGAACGGAACCAGGTGAGCTGGCGTTTGGCGAAAAGCTGCGTGTGGCGCACAGTGAGCTGATCGCGCTCGTCTGCGGTCAATAGGCCGTAGTACCAGGCGACCATTTCCCGATATCCAATACTGGACAGGGCCTGGGCGTTCGGAGACACGCCGGCTCTCAACAGTCTACCGACTTCGTCCGTCAGTCCTTCCGCCAACATGGCTTGGACACGGGCTAAGATGCGCTGATGTAGTTCGGACACGGTTCGCGTCAGCACCCAGTATTGGGTCTTATACGGTGTCTTTTGGGAAGGTGTACGCACCAAGCGATGGCCCGTCACGAAAAACACTTCAAGAGCTCGCACCAGGCGGCGATGATCGTTAGCTTGGATGGCGCCAAAGCTCTCCGGATCGACAACCCGCAACTGACGTCTTAGCGATGCGAAACTGTCCTTTTCACCCAATTTAAGGAGAGCTTCGCGCAGGGGGGTTTGACCAGCCTCGGGGGGAAGCTGGAAATCCCGGACTAGGGCACGGATCCAAAGCCCAGTTCCTCCGGTGATGACGGGCGTCTTTCCACGTGCAACAATATCCCGAACGGCATCTTCGGCCAAGCGTTTAAAGTCAGCCACGGAAAACGGCTCGGTCGGGTCGACCACATCAATGAGATGATGGCGCACCCGCTGGCGTTCAGCGGGGTTGGGTTTTGCGGAGCCAATGTCGAGCCCACGATATACGGAAGCCGAGTCCGCTGAGAGTATCTCCCCATTGAGCGCCTCGGCCACTTGGACCGCCAATTCGGTCTTTCCTACGGCCGTAGGCCCGGCAATCACGATGACAGGGATCAAATCATCCGCTTCGTCCAAAGCGCCGGTCCACCTCCTCCAAAGATAGGACAATCATCGTTGGCCGCCCGTGCGGGCATCCGCGTGGATCCTCGGTCTGGCTCATCTCCTCCAGTAGCGCGACCATTTCGGGATAGCTGAGCGGGCGGTTAGCCTTTATTGCCGCTTTGCAGGCGGCCATGGCGTAGTGGGATTCTTCCGCCCAAGATACCGGATGGGCAGCGAGTGCATTGTCTGCCATAAGTTCGAGCACCAGCCGAAAGAGCCCCTGATGGCTTTCCAAATCATGAAAGGCGGTGGGAACGGCCCGTACCGCTACCGTATTTCCCCCCAAACGCTCAATGTCGAACCCCCAGGCCGTTAAATCCTGATGATGTGCCTCAAACCAGGCCCACTCCGCCTGTGTTAGCGTTTCTGCCACTGGTACCAAAAGCGGCTGGGCGAAGCGCAAATCCTCGCCCAGGCGGCGGAAACGCTCAAAATAGATGCGCTCGTGTGCGGCATGCTGATCAATCAGGTATAGGCCCCCCGGTCCCTGGGCTAGAATGTATTTCGCATGCCACTGACCGAGGGGCACCAGTTCCCGAAACTGTTGGTGCAAGACCGGAGGACGCACCGGCTGGCCGTTCCCTTCCTCGAAAGCCCAAGTTTGATCCGTCCCTGTCGGCACCGGCGACTCGGCCCCCTCCCCCATCGACGGGCTTCCCGATGAGGAAACCAGGGCGTCTTTGACCAACCGAAACAGCAACGCCTTCAGTGCCTGCTCGCGAAAGATGCGGACTTCAGCTTTGGCCGGGTGCGAATTGGGATCCACTTCGTCCAACGGGACGTCCACCCAGAACCAAAAGTATGGGTGGCGTCGGTCGGGCAGGTTAGGACGAAAAGCTTCTTCAACGGCTGCGCGGAGCGTCCAGTTGCTCACCCACCGGCCGTTGATGAAGAAGCCTTGACCTAGCCGATTGGCACGATGAACGTGGGCGGGTGCGATGAGTCCCTGAATCCTCCACCCCCGCTCGCTCTGGTAGCTTATGGGAATGAGTTGGGACGCCAGTTCGCGTCCGAAGATGGCCATGACCGTTTCCCCCCGATCGCCGCGCCCGGGCGTGTCGAGGATCACGCGGTCTTCGTGAACCAATTGCATGTGGACATCGGGACGGGCCAGGGCCAACTGCTGAACCACCTCTTGGATTATCCCAAATTCGCGCGCGGGCGTCTTCAGGGATTTTTCGCGCGCAGGATGGCGAGAAAATACGCCAGACACGTGCACCTCGGTGCCCACACCCATGGCCACCGGGGATATGGTAGAGCATTCTCCGAAACTGATCGTAATCGCCGCCCCGGTTGACTGAGATTCAGGACGCGACGCGATTCGCACCTCGCTCACCGAGGAGATCGCTGCCAGCGCTTCTCCGCGAAATCCTAGGGTGCGCTCCGACTCAAGGTCTTCGATGCGTCGGATTTTCGAGGTGGTGTGACGCAGCGGGGCCAAAGGGAGGTCCTCGGGAAGGATCCCGTGCCCATCATCCTTTACCGTGAGGCGAAAAACACCCGACGTGACGTCAATGCGAATGCGCCCGGCTCCCGCATCCAAACTGTTTTCCACCAACTCTTTGACAACGGAGGCCGGACGCTCCACCACTTCACCAGCGGCAATTTGATTCGCTACGATAGGGTCCAAACGCTGAATCCGCATCATGATTCCTCCCGTTGCTGTATGCGCCGGTGCCATTCGGCAATCCATAGCCATGCTTCCCGCGGCGACAAATCATCGGGGGTTAAGTCGGCCAGTGCCTGCAATACGGGAGCTGCCAAGGGGTCAGGGGTAAAGAAATCGAGTTGTGGTTCGGCTGCGCGAGACCGGCTCTGGCCCCCTTCCCAGGCGGCTAAATGATGCTCGGCGCGCCGTATCAGCGACCGCGGCAACCCAGCTAGCCTGGCGACTTCAATGCCGTAGGAACGCGAGGCCTGACCTGGTATGACGCGGTGGGTGAACACGGGTCCGTCGGTCCCTTCCAACACTTCAACGGTCAAATTAATGATCCTCGGGTTCTCGTCCGCTAATTGGGTGAGTTCGTGGTAATGCGTCGCGAATAGTGCCAGGGGACCGTTGACCATCGCTAGTCGCTCCACCACCGCTTGGGCGATGGCGAGCCCATCGTAGGTCGACGTGCCACGGCCCAACTCATCGAGCAGCACCAAACTCGACCCTGTCGCTTGGTGTAAGATGGCGGCCACCTCCTCCATCTCAACCATAAAGGTCGATTGCCCTCGCACCAAGTCATCGTCCGCTCCCATTCGGGTGAGAAGCGCATCAAATAATGGCGCGCGAAAATGTTCCGCGGCCACCCAACATCCCATCTGGGCCAGCACTACATTCTGCGCCAAGGCGCGCATGAACGTGGACTTCCCACCCATGTTGGGACCCGTGATAATGAGCGTGTGATGAATAGAGTCCAACATCAGGTCAGAGGTGACGTAGTCGTGGAGAACCCGCTCCAGTACAGGGTGGCGCAAGCCGCGCACCTCCAGAAGCCCATCGGTCATCTCGGGCGGATGATAGCCATGCTTAACACTGGCTTCCGCCAAGGCGGTTAGTGCGTCCACCTCGGCGAGCCAAGCGGCTGCTCGCGTCAGGAGGCTAGCCGCCCCGCGAACGTTCTCTTCAATGCCTTGGGCCAAGGCCCTTTCTTCGCTGGATAGCGCCGCCTCGGCGTCTCGAATATCCCGTTCGAGAGCACTCAGGGCATCGCAGATGAAACGTTCGGTATGCGCGGTGGTCTGACGACGGTGCCAGTCTGGTGGCACCGTTTTGGCTTGGCTGCGGGAAACCTCCAGATAGTATCCGAATGTCCGGTGAAAACCCACTCGAAGAGATTTGATGCCAGATCGCTCACGTTCTTGTTGCTCTAGGCCCAATAAGGCCTGGCGTTGGTCCTCGGCCAACCGTCGGCTTCGATCCAAGGATTCGGAGACACCATTACGAATTAATGGGCTATCGTCCCAACGGGCGGGAACCGGGTCGGCGAGTACGTCGATTGTGGGCACCAGGTCACGAAGCCCCTCGACCACCTCCGCCTCTAGCCGTGGGCCTTTCCCATCATCCTCAATGCGCTGCCAAATCATCGGCAGGATCTTTAAGGCTTCCGCAATGCCTGCCGCATCCCGCGGTCTTCCCGTTCCCATTGTCATGCGCGCTACCCGGCGCCCTAAATCCCCCACAGAGCCCAACCATTCGCGTAGTTCGGCCCGGAGCAGCGGAGCATTGACCCAATAATCAACCGCCTCTAGCCGTGCCAGGATGGCCACCGGATCCTTTAGCGGGTGAGATATCCATTCGGCGATCCGGCGACTTCCCATGGGCGTCATTGAGAGGTCAATTTGTGCCCGAAGCGAGTGCGGTCCCTCGATTAAATCGAGCTGGCGCACCGTACGCGGCGATAGTGAGACCCGATGGCCGAGTGGATGAAGCTGCACATCGGACAAATGGATGGGGCTTCGCCGCTGCATGCGCTCCAAATACCGCCAGAGGATGACCAAGGCGTCATGGACCGGAGCCCGCTCCTCGAGACCCCAGCGACGAAGCCCCGAGAGCCCCAGCTTCTCCTGCACCAACCGTTCGGCCTCCAGCCGATCCACGCGTCGGAAATACGGGTCCGACTCCACACGCAGTCCCCGGCCGGGATTCTCATCCGGGTCATTCGTAAGATATTCGTCCGGATCCCAAAGAGCCCAGAGCTCGTCCAACTGCTGACGCTCAGTGGGATTGAGCGAACTCTCCGTGATGTGCAATGCGCCGCTCGCTAGTTCAGCCATCACCGCCACCACCCCCTGGCGATGCCGATAACGCACGCCTAGGCGCGGCGAAGACCTTTCATCGTCCGGAATCACCGTGCCTGAGGTAAGGACCCGCACAATCTGCCGGTCGACCAACCCTTTGGCTTGGGACGGGTCCTCCATTTGCTCGGCAATGGCCACGGTGAGTCCCGAATCCAGCAACTTCTGCGTATATTGGCCCAACGCATGATGGGGAATCCCACACATGGCCACCCGGCCATCGCGAGCGGCCAGTTGCAGATCCAGCAATGGCGCCGCAACTTTCGCATCATGGTCAAAAAGCCCATA
>JAKADW010000312.1 GCA_021820165.1 Bacillota bacterium | reverse complement strand
CCCGACCGCTATGTGGTGTATGCCGGATTCTATCCCACATTGGATCAAATCATCGTCGAGCATGCTTTGCGGCAAGCGATTACGGGCTATGGCGTGCCGGAAGCCGTCTATTTTGATCACGGGAGCCAGTATACGACGAAACAGATGCATCGGATTTGCACCAAACTGGGGATTCAACTCCTCTATGCGAAGCCGTATTCGCCAGAAAGTAAGGGAAAAATTGAGCGCTTTAATCAAAGCCTCGATGCCTTCCTCACCGAGGCGGCGCTGGACCAGCCCGCGACGGTGGACCGGCTCAATGCCCTCTTGCAGGCCTGGCTGAGTGAATGTTACCACACCCAACCGCATACCGGCCTGGATCCCGTCCGAACACCCGCCGTCGCCTATCGTGAAGATGCTCAGCCCATCCGGTGGGCGGAAGCTGACCAGGTCACGCGAGCCTTCTTATCTGCGCGAACCAGCAAAGTCAACAAGGTCGGCGGGATTAGTTTTCAGGGCACCCAATATTACGTCGGCACCACCTGGGCCGGCCAGACGGTGGAGGTGGTCTATGATCCCACCGACCTGAGCACGGTGAGTATCGAAGTCCCGGGCGTCGAGCCGTGGACGGCTCGGCCCATGGTCATCCCCGAATATAACGGCATACACCGCGCCAAACCCCCGGCCAAGGCCAGTCGGGCGGACCAAGGCCCTTCGCGATTACTCGCGGGGGCCCAGAAACAGCAGGCCGCCCGCCAAGAGCGCAAACAGCCCGCCTTGGCGTATCGCCAAGTCTGGGCGGAGCCCGCGGCTCCAAGCCCTGAGGCCCCACCCCAGCCGGAGGACTCCGATCATGAGGATTGAAACGTTCTATGGGATGCAACGGCTGCCGTTTACGGCAGAGGGCGAGGCGTCGAGCATCTTTCGATCGCCGACCTGGGACGAAGTACTCTCTCGGCTCCAGTATGTGGTCGATCATGCCGGGTTTGGTGTCATCACCGGCGAGTGTGGAGTGGGCAAAAGTACCGTCCTGCGGCACTTCTGTCGGGCCCTAGATCCGGCCACGTCGCCCGTCTGTTATGTGGCCGATTCCAAACTGACGCCGCGCACCCTCTATCCGACCCTCCTCGCACAGTTAGGCTATGAGCCGCTGCGCGCCGGATTAGAAGCCAAACGTGCTGTGCACCGGGAATTTGCTCAAATGCATCGTCGCGATGGCCTCCGACCCTTAGTGGTGATCGACGAAGCGCAAGGGTTGAGCCGTGATCTCATTGAAGAACTCCGCTACTTGCGCAATGCGGCCATGGACGGGCACAGCCTCATCGCCGTCGTCTTAGTCGGTCAGCCAGAACTCCGCGATCGCTTGCGGTTGCAAGCGTATACGGCCATTCGCCAACGGGTGACGGTCCAAGGGCAACTCATTCCCTGGGACCGGTCAGAAGTCGATGCCTATGTGGCGCAACAATTACAGACCGTGGGCGTCGATCATGCCCTCTTTACCGAAGAGGCGTTGAAGGTGGTCTATCAAGCAACCAGTGGCATCGCGCGATTGGTCAACCAACTCTGTACTCAAAGTCTGTGGTATGGGGCTCAACAAGGCCACCACCTCGTGGATGACCGCATGGTCACCCACGTCATCGAAGGGGAAGGGTGGTAACCGCTGGGGTGCCCTTCCCTTATCCGAAACGCTCAACGTCCCGGGGGGCTGCTCGTCGGCGACGGGTGCCCTGCCAGACATCACATCCAAACACCTATCAGGAGGGATTTATCATGGCTTATGTCCACCCGCTTCGACCGCATGGTCGAGGGTACCAGATGTATCGATTGCGAGTGCGCCCTTGGGCGGTCATTCGGGATATCGAGGGATTTATCGATCCGGACACTATGGAATATCTGACCTTCGCGGCGTGGCAAGACCGGACTTTGCGGCAAGTCCTCGCCGATGCGCGCTGGCTGACCGTAGCGGCCACATGGCTCGCTCAAAATTCTTATCGCGTCTGGGCCTCCGCCGATTTGGATGACTGGGGAGACTTTGTGGAAGACGTGACGTATCCTTCACGTTCTCGACGTTCTCCCAGGGAATCGGCGGCGTGGCAGGCCGTGGAAGTCTTGCATCGCGCCTATGCCTACTGGCACTGGACCCATCCCGACCGATTTCACTGTCAACCCTTCCCGGCTAGCGTGCTCGAACGTCGGAGTTGGGTTCGCCGCGTCCTCAGCGTGATGGACTACGATTTGTAAGAATGAGAGCCATCGTCTCCGTTAGAGGCCAGGTTGCAGGGCAACCTGGCCTCTAAGCTATGCACAGTAACCTCTGCCTTTCGATCATGAGCGGCGTCCTGGAGCAATCCATTGAGACTTGCCCTCAATGGTCCATTACTGGAGCAGAATCTGGTCAATACACCTAGTCAGTTTGCTGTCACCTTACCCTAGCATTAACAACTATTGCCCAGGGAGGCCCCACCATGGCGATCATTCCTTAGTGATCGTTTTTTTCTGGGAGAGAAATTGAACCGCTGGGCGATCTCGAACGGCT
>JAKADW010000014.1 GCA_021820165.1 Bacillota bacterium | reverse complement strand
CCCGCCCACTTCCTTATGCCCCGCATCAGACCCCTGAAAATCCGGGCCCCCTGACGAATGACGGACCAATGATCACCAGTCCGCGACCGCGGTCATCGACGAACCCACAGGTATTAGGTGCCGTTGAAGAGTATCCTACGTCGCGCTTCCGGGATCCTCGATTCTAGCCGCAAAATTCGCACATCATCGGACGGAGCGGGAAGGATTGTCAAGATCAGGTCCCGGCGCAGTTGACAGGTCATCTAATACGGGCGCAATCATCCCATCATGCTTGATAGGCCCATCCCTAGCCCGCCCCAACGCGAACACTCCGACTAGTTACTAAGATGCGTGATGTGGACTTCTTGGCTGAGCATACTCCAATAGCCCGACGTCTCGAAGGGCACCCGCCACATATCCACACCAGCGACTTTGTCCGCCAAGGCGATCTGTTGCACCCGCTCTTGTTCCGACTTTGTCGTATCGATCCAATATTGATACTGGCCTAAGTCCCATTTTGCGATAACCTTTTTTAACGCGGCCTCGGTGTTGGGGCCGTAGGTCCCAGACGGGTCGCCGGAAACGCCGAAATCTTGTTGGAAGAGGGCAACAGCCGCTTCCGTCTTGGGCCCGTACATCCCATCTTGGCGCAAAAAGGGCGGCGTCGATTGATGGTGGCCATGGGCGTAGCGCAAGAGAATATAGTTGAGCAACCCCTGGAGGTTCTGAACCCGCTTCCGCGACTTTATGCCGGCGGTGCTAGCGGTGTAGCCACCGGATGGCGGCACCGGCGCATGCGCTTGGGCATTAGCGTTGGTGGCCCATTGATTCTGGCTGGTGGGATATCGGTCAGTCATGAAGATCTCGGATCCCGCCTTCGCATCCCAAACCGGCACGATGCTCGAGTGGGCGGCCAGAAGAGCCTTCGCCCAGGTATCGCTGACGGCCTCCTCACCTTTCATGCCGGAATGGTTGCTATACCGCCAGTAGTGCCCATAGGGAGCGACGCCCATAATAATCTTTGATGGATCCAGCCCGCCGCTGATGGCCGCTTGAATCTGCTGCTGGGCCCAGTTCAAAGGGGACGTCGCCCCAGCCCCGGTGGCGTGATTATGGTTGGCATAGTCCATGATGTTGATGTAATCGGCATACTGGGCCAGCACCTCGTAATTGTCCATGGTGTTGGGAAAGCTCGACGCGTAAACATTGACCATCAACATCTTTCCCGCCTGGTGCATGGCCGGACCGAGGAGAGAGATAAAGGTGTCGAAAGCCTGTTCCGCTTGGGTCATGGTCATGCCATTCCAATGTTGCGGCTCGAAGTCAATGGCCACCCCGTCTAAGTGATCGCTCTCCGCAACCTTGACCAGTTGCTTTACGGTGTTCTGATCGGCCGTCCGGTTTTTAAATGGCGCGGTAGAGATGGAACCAATCTGGGGCCAGACTTGGATACCTAAGTGGTGAGCCATCGTGACAACGTTTTGATATCCCGCAGGCGGATTTGTCAGCCCCCACTGGTTGGTCACCGGATTTTGCACGTCATAAAACCATGTGGGATTAATAACCGAGAGGGCGCTCGCGTGCTTGACCATGGTGCTATAAGACCCATCGTAGTTGGGCATGAAGCTTCCGTACGCCATCGAGAGAAACGTGGCGCTTGGGGTGCGGGGGGCCGTGTCCATCGCCAAACTCACGGCCCCGGTCACAGTTCGGGTGCGGGTGGCATCCCCATAGGACCAGGTCGAGCCGTCTTTTGCCAAAATGGTATATCCACCCCCGCCTGGGGTCACGGTGAGCCCCACCGCGTTGCTCCCTCTGATGGCCGTGGACGACGGCTCGCCTAAATTGGTAGCATCGCCTAAGGTGGCCACCCGGCCGTTTTGGAACAACACCCAAAGCCCCCGATTGTCGACCGTGGGAGACAAAGATACGGCGTGTACGTGGACCGGGCTTGGCACGGTTGTACTCCCCAGAGCCGTACCGGTGGAAATATGAACGGTGGAGGGCAAGGAGTGCACCTCGTGAAACCGGAAGCCCAGGTGATGAAACATGCCGAGGGAGGGGATGTGGCGGAGCACACCTTGGTCATACAGGTAAACCGCCTTCTGTTGCCCGATACGCCATAATGTGCCCGTCGTCAAGATGGGGTTGGGGGTTTTAAGCTCCGCACCAGCGGGTAAGTTGGGGGTGCTCCGAACAGACTTCACCTCCGACCACGTGTAGCCCATGGCATGAAAAACGCTCGCCGAGGCAATATGCTCGACCTTGCCATGGTTCACGACGTAGACGGCGTTTCGCTGGCGGACGCGAAACACCGTCCCGTTGGGGAGATAGGGCACGGGCTTTGTGATAGAGCTCCCCTTGAGCCAATTGGCTGGGAGGCTTGGAATCTTTCGAATGTCATGCCACTGATAGCCCATGCCCAAAAACGTCGAGCGATTGGTAATCCAATGCAGTACCCCACCTTTCACAAGGTACACGGCATTGTGGTTCCGGGCTTGAAGAAGGGTTCCATCAGCGTAGGGAACCACCAAGGGTAGGCCCGTGGTGTCGCCTCTCAGACTTTGCACGGAGGTAACGTCCTCTCGACGAGAGCCGATGGCCGACAGCAGAGTTCTGGGTACATGGTAGACGGTACCGTGCCGATAGAGAAATATGGGGTGCGTGGTGCCGACCCGCACCAGGGTGTTGTTGGCGATATGTGACGCCCGAGACTGGGTCGGCGCGGGAGCTCGGCCCAAACGGCGCGCATCCCCGAAATGATACGTTTTCCCGCTCGGGCCGAGAATCCAGTATCCTTGACCGTCCGCCGTGGTGGCGATCGCCACCGCGCGGGTGCCCTTGGGCGCATTCCCGTAGTTGACCGCTTGGCCCAGGGGATAGACGGTGCCGTGTTGACCCAGCACGTAGGCCCCTTGTCCGGAAGGGAGTACGGCCATACTGACGGCCGTGATCGAGGAATTCACGGATCCAAAGTTAGTCGCATTACCAAAAGCGTAGACCTTGCCACTTTGGGTGAGAATCCAATAACCTTTCCCGTCTGTGGTGGTGACCAGTTGGATGGCCGACGATTGACCCGAAACCCCCAGGGTGCGGAGATCGCCGTACGTTTTAATGGCACCATGAGCCGTTACCCTGCCGTCAGCAGAAAGCGTGTAATACCCACGTTCCACCCCGGAAAAGGGAATACTGGAGGTTAGACCTCCGGTACTGACGGTGATGGTGCCGGATCCCGTGCTGGAGGGGAGAGCGATTCGAATGTGATGGTGACTCCAATGCTCGATGGTCGCGGAAAGGCCATCGAGGGTCACGCTCGCCGATGAAGTCTGCGACCCAAAATTAGTCCCCTTAATGATTAAGGCGGTTTGGCTCGAATTGACGCGATAGCTGGAAATGGCGGGGGCCGATTGGGCGGCCGCCACCGAAGAAAGCGGGGCAAGTAATACCAACGCGCCCCCGAGTGCGTTGACGAATCGTAGGCGGCGGAATATGGGGACATGCATGAATCGAGAACCTCCTCAGCGGAAATCGAGCGGCTTTTGTCGTAATATAGAGGTCTTTGCCAAACTATGGCGATTTTCCTCCTTTGGCGACCAATGGCTTTGTGGGAAGCGTGCCGACGCCAGTCGGCGGGGTCCAGGCTAGAGTGCAGCGCTAATCGGTGTGGTCCGCGAGGTTTTCATCTCCTAATCTAAGCCAATGCTGGATATGAACGTCACAGAGGGAGAACCTCCGCCCCCTATCCCTCGCAATATCGCCAGCGCATGCCCCGTCGATCCCGTCACCATCGGCGCACGCCTTAGAAATTGGCGGACGGTGAGGGGCTCGGCGTCCGAGACGGTCCCCGAGTTAACAAGTCTCCTCCCGCGGCTGCCCCTAGCCCTTCCCTCCCCGCATAGTAGGTTCTGATGGACATTTTAGCTTTGCTGTGTGACATTTCCGCCAGCGCGTTGGCCGCACAAAACTGGGGCAAGTCCATAACCGTTGCAACCGGCCTTCCGGATGCGATGGAAAGAGGACAGCCCGCCGTCAGGACGGTGGATGCACCCGTTTTCGGTTGGTTATCCTAGATTCCAACAGACGGACAAACCGCCTAGCCCCGGGTGGGGAGCGATGGAGACAACTCGGTTCTTTCTTGATAAAACGATAGCGATCACGCATTCGGGCCGTTACGAGATCCGGGCTCGATAGTTCGCCACACCCTCACTCCTTGATCCGAGTGATGGAGTACGCCTGCTACCGGGATACCGCGTGACGAACACCCGAACCACGAGGTCTTTTTCTGCCTGACCAAACACTTGCATTCCGATTACCCGTATGGTATGGTTCTAGCTAATCAGAATTTCACTAAAAGGTGGTGCGCTCGTGTTGACTCAATCGTATGCTGCATTGACCACGGTCGCCCATTGTCCGAAACCTTCGATTAAGCCCTCCTCAAAGCTTTAGCCGGACTGCAGCTTGCCTGCCGCTCCGGCGATGCCAACATACCTCAGACGGGTTCCGCACAATTCCATCACATCGGTCTACGTATTCGACACAACACGTGCAGGGCGTATTTCGTCTATTCCTGCACCATTGGGAGGCGTCTTAATGTCTATACCCGGTAATACCACGGCGGTGGTTAACCTATTTACCCCTGACGGATCGCTGGATGACGCGCGCGCCGAGGCTTTAGCCCGGTGGCTCGTTTCCTCGTTGAAGCCCACCCCGATTAAGCCCTCCTCAAAGCTTTAGCCGGACTGCAGCTTGCCTGCCGCTCCGGCGATGCCGATGTACCCCATATCGATCCACAAAACGGTATACGCAGTTAATCCGACACGTGCAGGGCGTGTTGCTTCTATCCCTGCATCATTCTCATAGGGAGGCGTCTGAAACCATGTCTTTACCTGGTATTATCACGGCGATGGTGACCCCATTTACCCCAGACGGATCGCTGGATGACGCGCGCGCCGAGGCTTTAGCCCGGTGGCTGGTTTCCACCGGCAGCGAAGGCCTCGTGGTCGCTGGTACCACGGGAGAATCGCCGACACTATCCGAACAAGAACGTGAACGCTTGTACCATGCGGTCCGTCGCGGTGCGGGCCAGGTCCCCATTTTTATGGGGACAGGAACGAATGATACGCGGCGCACCGTGCAGTTATCGCAAGAAGCGGCAAGTTGGGGAGCCGACGGCCTCTTGATCGTCACCCCCTATTACAACAAACCACCTCAGGAAGGGCTGATTCGGCATTTTACCGAGGTGGCCAACCGGGTGTCGATCCCGATCATGTTATACAACGTCCCCGGACGCACTGGTTGCCATTTAGAAGCTCGCACGGTCGCGACCATCGCGCATGCATGCCCGAATGTCGTGGCCATCAAGGAAGCATCCGGTCATTTGGACGCCATTCGCGCCCTTCGCGCGGCATGTCCTGAAATCTTCGTGTACGCCGGGGACGATGCGCTCTTCTACCCCGCGCTGACCCTCGGAGCTCACGGCGTGGTAAGCGTGGCTACCCACCTGGCGGGTCCCGAAATATCCCAACTACGCCAGGCCTACATGGCCGGAGACAGTCAACGCGCCAAAGAGCTGCATGACATACTGGAGCCCATCTCGCGCAATCTGTTTAGTTGGCCCAATCCCATCCCCGTCAAATGGGTTCTGAATGCGTTGGGTATCCCCGTGGGCCCGGTCCGGTCTCCGCTGGCATACCCCTCAGATGAGCAAGCTCTCGACACATTACGAGAGCAGGTCGTATCGCTGTGGCTTATGCGCCAACAGACCAATCCCGGATCACTACAACGAGAGGCAGGGTATAAAAATAATGCGGGTGCCATTTAGAAAGCTTCATGGACTAGGCAACGACGATCGCTATTGGGATACCCACCACCACAATCTTCTTTCTTGGGCCGAATGGCCGATGCTCGCACACCCCCTATGTGATCGGCACCGTGTGGTGGGGGCCGATGGAATGGGCTCATCCATAGCCGTCATCGCGCGCTTCACGATTAGGCATGGCAAGGGCCGTCCGGGAGAAATTGATTGGCCCGAGGTCCGAACGCTTGGGGAGCGTGCCTTTTGACCCCCTCTTCAGCGATTCCGGTGGTCGTGGCTGGGGCCACCGGACGTACCGGACGGGTCGTCGCGCGCGCTATTCATGAAGCCCGTGATATGACACTCGTCGGAGCGATTGGCCAAAAAGCGCTTGGGGTCCCCTTGGGAAACCTGTTGGGTGACGTAGATGTCCCCTTGACGGTCCAACAGAGCATTGAAGACATGCCCCCGGCGAGGCCGGTCTTAGTCGACTTCACCGAACCGGATAGTGCTTTTGAGCGCCTATTATCCGCCGCAGAACGGGGGTGGGACCTGGTCGTGGGCACGACCGGCTTCACGAGTCGGCAACAGGCCCAGCTTACGGAGGTCGTGCGCGAAATGGGCATCGGCGCCGCACTCATCGCCAACTTTTCCCTTGGTGCCTGGGTTATGGAAAAGATGGCCAAGGAAGCTAGCCGTTATTTCGCACACGTCGAAGTCGTCGAAGCGCACTCGGATTCAAAAAAAGACCGCCCCTCTGGCACCGCTCGGCGCATGTCCCACATGCTCAGCGGCTGGATGGACGAGCCCCTTGACGCCATTCCCGTCCACTCCCTACGGTTACCTGGCATGGTGGCCCACCAACGGGTCCTATGGGGTGGGGACGGAGAAGTCATCACCATCGGCCATGACGTACATGATCGTACCGCCTATGTGGCGGGCGTCCTGGCCACCATCCGCGCCGTGCGTGTGACACGCGGCCGATTGTTGACCGACTTGGGCGATATTTTGCCGATAGGTCCTAAAGACTGATCCCGGGCCATCGGCGGCTACATTCGCGATGGGTCTTATGGAGAGGAAGAAGCCCGAGTGCGCCTTTGACATCCGATCGGGGCCGACCACGGGGTGTGCCCTAATGCCGTGGACCACTAATATTTCTTCAGAAATGAGTGATAGGGTTGCGGATTGTGCAAAAATTTGGAGGAAGCTCACTAAAAACCCTTCCGCAT
The DNA here is from genome assembly GCA_021820165.1 of Bacillota bacterium. The sequence goes on along the minus strand of JAKADW010000014.1, from coordinate 6,730 downwards.
ATCGAAGCGGTAGCAGACCGTGTTAGCGCTCACGTAAAAGAAGGTCACCAAGTGGTGGTGGTTGTCTCCGCCATGGGAGACACCACCGATGATTTACTGTCGCAGGCGGCGCAGTTGCGTGGCGACGCATCACCAGAAAATCTCGATATTCTGCTGACGACGGGTGAGATGCAATCGGCGGCATTCATGGCCATGGCCCTCTCTAGCCGGAATGTCCCGGCTCGGGCAATGACGGGGGCCCAAGCTGGCATTCTCACCGATGGGAGGCATGGTCGGGCCCGCATTCGGACAGTGGACCCTGGCCCCGTGTCCCGGGTGTTAGCGCATCACATCGTGCCCGTGGTGACTGGTTTTCAGGGTGCAACGGCTGATGGGTCCCATACCACGTTGGGGCGCGGCGGTTCGGATTTGACCGCTATCGCACTCGCGGCCGCATTAAAGGCCGACGCCGCGGAAATCTACTCCGATGTGGCTGGGGTATTCACGGCCGATCCTCGCATCGTTGCCGATGCCCGCCCTTTACCCACGCTCTCCTATGAGGAAATGATAGAAATGGCCTCCCAGGGAGCCCAAGTGCTTCAAACAGAAGCTGTGCGATATGCCCGAGAGTCTCAAGTGACCATCATTGCCCGATCCACCTTTGACAGAAGCCCCGGTACCCGCATCGCCGCCCATACCCAAAGCGTTGGCGCGCCCGTGACCGCCGTCGCCTTGGATCCCTATGTGACCACCATTCGTCTGGTCGATCTGCCCGACCATCGGGACATAGCCATCCATGTCCGCCACCGGTTCACCCACGCTGGAATCCACCCCGATTATGGGTTCCTAGTGCCGTCCCTGGATAACGGTCGTAGCGATATGGTGTTGACGGTCAGGGACGACGATAAAAACCGCGCCACCGACCTATGCCGTCAGATGTTACGAGACTTTAAAGGCGCCGAGATGGTCGTGAATGGTGCGGTTGCGAAAATATCCGTCATTGGGACCGAGATCCGACATCACGCCGGTGTGACCGCCACCATGCTGCAAGCCTTGGACGAGGCCCACATTCCCGTTCAGACGATAATCCCGAGGCCGATGTCCATCTCCAGTGTCGTCGCCCGCTCGGAGGCGCAAAGAGGGTTACGACAGATCCACCGGGCGTTCAACCTAAACCACATCGGCGGCGTCGCCATGAGGGCTCGAGATCCTGCCCAGGTTTATAATTCCTAAGCGATCTCGCGCGAAGGAGACGGGGGACGGCGAGCGTCCACCCTCGCGGAAGTTTCCGGTCCAGCTCCTGCTCTCGACCAACGCGGAAAATGGAGCGGGTTAACCGCTGCTTCGGACCCCGAGCGCAATGCCTTCCATGGTTTCCGCCAGCAAAGGCAATAGGTCCTCATCCCGCCCGATAGGCCTTCAATAAGCGGACCTGCAGATGGTTCAAGGCATCTACCTGGGGGTTCCGCCACTCTACGACTCTGAGAATGCGCGGTTGATGAGCCATGAGGCGGGACTCTTGGGATAGGGCTTTCAGGGTGGTCTCGAGCCGCCCCCACTCATCTTGAATTGTTGCCCAGAAAGGGTCCGCTATAGCGGCTGGCGCCAAAGTTTGATACTCCTCGGCGGCATGTAAGTCCGTCTTGACCAACGCCAATTCCAAGTTATGCAAGAACGTCTTTAAGAAGGGCCACTCGGCGGCCAGACTCCGCATACCGTCCATCCCCAACCGATCGAGAAGCACCCCCAATCCGGTCCCAGCCCCGTACCAGGCGGGGATGCCGATGCGATTTTGCGTCCAGGAGAACACCCAGGGGATGGCCCTTAAATCGTCAAACTGAAACTGTTCGCGCCACGATGGCCGAGATCCCCAGTTCAGGGCAGACATTTCTCGAATCGGTGTCACGGCCAGGAAGTAGTCCCAGAATCCGGGCGCGCCTACGAGCGCCCGGTAGTGTTGCACCGCCCGCTCCGAGGCCTCGTCCATGGCCTTTTTCACCCGATCGTCGGGATCGCTGGATGGATAGAGAGTGGCCGTCGCATGGGCTGTGAGCATGAGTTCCAAACTCCGGTGGGCCACCGCCGGCAACAAGAGTTTCTGGGACAGCACTTCGCCTTGCTGGGTGATACGAATCGGCCCCTCCAAGGAACCCGGAGGCTGAGCTAAAATAGCCAGGGATGTCGGACCGCCTCCCCGCCCCAGGGCTCCGCCCCGGCCATGAAAAAAGCTCACCTGGATGTGATGGTCACGCCCCCATTGGGATAGCCGCTCCTCGGCGCGATAAATCGCCCACGACGCACTAAACACCCCGGCGTCTTTGGTACTATCGGAATAGCCCAGCATCAGCTCCTGGCGATTGCCGTGCCGCGACACCGCTTTTCGCCAGGCCGGGATGTCATTCAAGCGATTCAGGACCGCTTCGGCCCGCTTGAGATCGTCCAGCGTTTCGATCACCGGGACAACTTCCAAGTCGAGGTCCGGATCGACGGCCTGAAGTAGCGCCATGACGGCCAAAATATCGCTCGCGGCATGGGCCATGCTGACCAAAAAGCGGCGTACCGTCTCCGAACCATGGCGCCGCCTGAATGCTTGGACCAATTCCAGGGTATCCCTGAGATCACGGGTCGCCGCCGTGACCGGGATCCAAGGACGCGGTTTGGCGATGAGGTCGATGAGCGCTTCGAGTTTATCCTCCTCCGACCCATTGGGGTAGGTACCGTCCAAAATTTCCGCGATGGCTTCCGTTTGCACGCGGCTATGCTGACGAAGGTCTAAGGACATCAGATGGAATCCAAACGTTTCCACCTGGCGCAACAAGCGGGTCAGTTCCCGGGGCCAGTGGTGGGGATCCGGATCCCAAAACAATCCCATCTGGCGCACATCCTGCAAAAAGGTGTGCACGGTGGCGTAGCCCCCGTTCTCTCCGCGTTCGGTCGCGGAAAGTTTTTTCTGGATGAGGCCAGCCATTTGCCGAAGCGGTTCATCCGGATAGCGAATTTTGAGTTCGGCATAGTCCCTCGGAAAAACGCCGCCGACATCCTCCAGCCATCGTTGCAACCGCTCCGGTTGCCGAAGAAAGCGTGTCGCCGCCGACAGCACGTGCTCAAGCCGTGCCAATGGCGATTGGTACAAGCTAAGGGCGGCTTGACGATGCCGTTCCAGGGCATACCGCGTCATCTCCACGTCAACAAAGGGGTGACCGTCGCGGTCACCTCCAATCCAGGAGTCCACGCGCCATTTAATCCTGGATGGGGTGCCAGATTCCAACACGTCATTCAGGGCCTCTTGGACCTCTGGAAGGGTTTGGAAAAGCGGACCCGCTGCATAAAAAAGACCCAGTTCCACTTCATCCCGAACCCGAGGACGGCTGGATCGTTGCGGTGGCGTGCGCCATAAGGCGCGCAAGCTTTCACGAACGGCCGCTTCATAAGTCTTGCGCGCATGGCCATGAAAATCCGTCTCTTGAGCCAACAGTTCGCTCAATCTCCGTACATGCTGAAGCACCGTCCGGCGGGTGCTCTCCGTCGGGTGCACGGTGAGAACCATCGCCCCGATCATTTCCCGCGGCCGTTTTTCGGGCGCCTTTTCGCGAATACGTTGCCGAAGTTCGTCAAAAGAACCGCGTGGGGGATTGAGGTTCTCCCTCCGCCGGCTTTCCACCAACCGCGCCCGACCTAAATCCTCCGCGAGATTTTGTAAACGCATCCGCTCCACCAAAAGCCGCACAAGGGGCCCTACGGCGTCATCCGCGATCACGGGAAAGTCCAATTTTCCCCCATCCCTGAGCGCCTTGCCCCAATCCACGGCTTGTCTGACGTCGGTCACGGTCCGGGGTTGCTCCTCTTCCGCCACGACGCCTTCCAATAACGTCGTCAGAAATTCCGCGGCCTCCCGCCACGGATCAGCGGTATGGGATACTACCATCCGCTAAGCCTCCTCTCCCGTATTAAACGCGACGTCCACTGGCCATACGCCATAGCTAGGATAAGTCTGTCTCGCCCATCAAATACTCATCACATTCCCGGGCCGCCAAACGTCCCTCTTCAATGGCCCACACCACCAGACTCTGCCCCCGGCGGGCATCCCCGGCAGCAAATACCCCCTCCACATTGGTGGCAAATGACCCGTTAGCAGTCTCCACATTTGTGCGCCCATCACGGCGGACACCGAATTGCTCTAATAACTGATCTTCGGGACCGACATATCCCATCGCTAGGAGTACCAGTTGAGCCGCGATCGTCTCCTCTGTACCCGGCACCTCAATGGGGCGCCGACGGCCATCCGACGTAGATTCCCAGACGACCCTGACGATATCGATCGCCTCCACCTGACCCCGTTCGTTCCCGCGAAAGCGCTTGGCCGTAACGGCGTAGTCGCGCGGGTCCCGACCATAGAGTTCATGCGCCTCCGCCTGACCGTAGTCCATCTTGTACGTCCGGGGATATTCAGGCCAGGGGTTGTCTTCCCCGCGATGGGGCGGATTCGGATCTAAGATCTCCAGTTGCACGAGACTTCGACAGCCCTGGCGAAGAGCCGTCGCCACACAGTCCGTCCCCGTATCGCCTCCGCCGATAACCACCACATTCTGGCCAGCGGCCGATATGGATGGGGACCCCTCCGCTTTGGCTAAGAGGTGGCGGGTATTTCCCCGCAAATAGTCCATGGCAAAATGAATCCCGGCCAAGTCGCGCCCAGGAGCGGCTAAATCGCGGGGCCGCGTAGCCCCGACACACACCACCACCGCATCAAAATTTTCGCGGATAGCGGACGCCGGGTAATTTACGCCGACTTCCGTGCTCGAGACAAATTGCACCCCTTCCGCCTCCATGAGTTGAATTCGCCGCTCCACCACCCGCTTATCCAATTTCATGTTGGGGATGCCGTACATGAGAAGTCCTCCCGGCCGGTCATCGCGCTCAAAGACTGTCACCTGATGACCCACCGAATTGAGCCGAGCCGCCGCCGCGAGCCCCGAGGGTCCGGAACCAATCACGGCGACCTTCTTCCCCGTACGCCGGGCTGGCGGGTTGGGTTTCACCCATCCCTCCCGAAAGCCGCGCTCGATGATGGCCCATTCAATTTGCTTGATGGTCACCGGATCGCCATTCAATCCCACCGTGCACGATCCTTCACAGGGAGCGGGACAGACGCGCCCCGTAAACTCGGGAAAACTCGCCGTTTTCAACAGGCGATCCAGCGCTTCCCGCCAGGCCCCGCGATAGACGAGATCATTCCATTCGGGGATTAAATTATGGGTTGGGCACCCGGCCGTCATGCCATTTAAGAACACGCCGCTTTGGCAATAGGGAACGCCGCAATCCATACAGCGGCCGCCTTGCTCGGAAAGTTGAGGTGCGGCCAGAGGCAACGAAAACTCCCCAAAATCTCGAATCCGCTCCCGCACCGGCCGTTCTGTCGCCCCCTGGCGTATGGTATCCAAAAACCCTGTGATTTTTCCCATCGCGACTTGTCTCGCCCCCTTTTACTTTCCCGCCGCGCGCGCCAATTCGCGCTGATGTTCTTCAAACGCCAAGAGGACGGCCTCTGGCTTTTTCATACCCCGTTCCATCGCCCGAGCCACGGCCTCGCGCATGCGCTGATAGTCCTCGGGGATGACCACCCAAAACCGTGAACGCATGTGCGACCACCCCTCTAGCACCTGGCGTCCCCGTTGACTTCCGGTGTACATCACGTGGCGCTCGATGAGATCCTTGAGGGCCTCGACGTCCAGCGCTTGAGACAGCGGCTCAAGCCGGACGAGCTCCCGGTTGACGCGGCTTTGAAAACGGCCGTCCACATCAAGCACGTACGCCACACCGCCGGACATCCCCGCGGCAAAATTCCGTCCCGTGGGGCCCAATACGGCCACGCGTCCGCCCGTCATGTACTCAAGACCGTGGTCTCCGACGCCCTCGACCACCGCCGAGGCGCCACTATTCCGGACGGCAAAACGTTCTCCCGCATGTCCCGCGACGTAGGCCTCCCCGGAGGTTGCTCCATAGAGGGCGACATTGCCGATAATGACGTTGTCCTCGGCTTTAAACGTCGTCCCGGGGTCGGGGTGGACGATTAATTTACCCCCAGAGAGCCCTTTCCCGACATAGTCATTGGCGTCGCCAATCAAATGCAAGGTCACGCCTCGAGGCACGAAGGCCCCAAAACTTTGCCCGGCTGAGCCTTCGAATTGCAGTTGAATCTGATCGTCTGGCAGTCCCTCCGCCCCGTATCGCTCGGTGATGGCATGCCCTAAGAGCGTCGCGACCGCCCGGTCCGTATTTTTAATCGTAAAACGCGCCGTCACCGGCTGGCCTTCCTCAAGCGCGGGCTGCGCTACCCCAAGGAGGTCTTGAGCAGTGAGAGATAGCTCCAACCCATGGTCTTGCCATACCCGGTCTTTTGCCAGGGGCGCTGGCGGAACATGCAACAGGCTTGAAAGGTCGACATGTTTCGCCTTCCAGTGGTCAGCGAGCGGTGCCGGCCGCAAGTGATCCGTTCGTCCGACCATCTCATCCACGGTGCGAAACCCAAGCTTAGCCATATATTGTCGCAGGTCTTCGGCCACCATCATCATGAAGTTCACCACGGCTTCAGGCTCACCCTTAAACTGCTTCCGCAGTACGGGATTTTGCGTCGCGATGCCGGTGGGACAGGTATCCAGGTGACAGACACGCATCATCACACAGCCAAGACTAATCAAGGGTCCGGTGGCAAATCCAAATTCTTCGGCGCCGAGGAGGGCGGCCACCGCCA
>JAKADW010000311.1 GCA_021820165.1 Bacillota bacterium | reverse complement strand
CCTCGTATGGTTATTGGGCCTGCCGATGGGCGCGGGTCTTATAGTGCTATCACGACCGCTGACCCAGCTGCTCTACGGAGAGTCGGGATCCGCTGGCGCGCTTGCTGTGTTAGCCATTGGATCGGCCGTCTTGGCAATTCAACAGGTCATGGGCTCGTCATTACAGGCGGCGGGCCACGGGTGGGTTCCGGTGCGGAACTTAATTTTCGGCGCGGGGGTGAAATTTCTTTTAACCTGGTGGCTGACTGCCTTACCCGCCTGGGGCATCCGTGGAGCGGCTCTTGGCACCGTCGGTGCTGCCATGACCACCGCCTATCTTAATTGGCGCGACTGGGTGCGGATCGTCGGGCCAGGCACCCACCCGTTTCGGAGTGTTGTTTGGCCTTTAGCGGGCTCGGTGGTCATGGCCATGGGTCTCCAAGTATGGATGGCCTCGTCCTGGTCTGACTCGGCACTATGGCATGTCGTTCTGGCGGTGCCGATTGGGATGGCCATCTACGGGGCCGTGATGATCCTGTCCGGCGAGACGAAAGCCATTGTTCATGCGCTCAAAGACCGCTAAAACATGGGAATTCGAGAAATTTTTGCTATACTAGCCCTCGGGTGAACGGCTAAACCGGGGGGCAACATGGCAGACTGGGTATGGCATCCAGACGAGCATAATCACGAGGACCGTTTTGTCGTGGTGGGTCCTCTAGATGGGGAGCGGTTATGGGATAGATTCGGACCGCTCTTTCCGGCTGATGCTAAGGCTCAATTATGTGTGCCCGGTGCCGACCCGGTGAACATTTCTTGGCATGAGATTGCCCACCGGCATTTGAATGCGGGGGAACAGCTGGTGCTGCCCGGGATTCCCGTGGCCGGAGGCCCCCTGCTATACGTCATGGGACGTTTGCTTGGTCCTGAAGGATGCCCCTGGGACCGCCAGCAAACGGCGCAGTCGCTCTTGCGCTACCTACTCGACGAAAGCTATGAGGCAGCCGAGGCGTTAGTGTCGGGTGACCGTCAAGCCTTTCTCGAGGAACTAGGCGACGTATTGCTGCAAGTGGCGTTTCAAGGCGCACTGGATGGCGACACAAGCTTTGAAGACATTGCGCTGCATGAGGCTCAAAAGCTGGTGCGTCGACATCCCCATGTGTTTGGTGAGGAGACCTGGGATAATTCCGACGAGGTACGCCAGCAGTGGGAACAGATAAAAGCGCAGGAGCCACCGCATGGTGCCAGTGCGGTCTGGGTCTATCCTGCACTCGTGGCGGCAAAACGGATGGACAAAGCCGGTATTCGCCCGGAAAGCCCGGTATATCAAGAAATTTACGACGTGCTGAAGGTATATTTTGACAAAAACCCGGGGAAGATAGAGGAAATTCTTGCAGATGCTGCCTGGGCCGTGGCTTCAGGTGGGCGCGTCCAACATCAAGACGCTGAGTGGGCCTTATGGCAAAAAGTGGCTCGGGAAGCCCAAGAAAATGGCGAAATCCCGGGGAATTTGCGGTAAAAAAAGGATTTCCGGAAGACTTGGCGAATAACTGGATGCGAAAATCCGTTATCGATCTCATTTAGGAGGGACGATTTTGAACAAGGCAGAATTAGTGACCGAAGTGGCAGAGCGCGCAGGAATGACCAAAAAGGACGCCGAACGGGCTGTCAATGCCGTGGTGGAGAGCATCGAGTCGGCTTTGACTAAGGGCGATCGCGTGTCGTTGGTGGGCTTTGGGACCTTCGAAGTCCGGGAACGGGCTGCTCGTGTGGGTCGCAACCCTCGCACGGGGGCGACGTTGGAGATTTCGTCGAGCCGGGTTCCGGCCTTCAAGGCAGGCAAGGCGCTGAAGGACTCTGTCGCCAAGTAAGCTTTTTGCTCAACGGGCCGTCCCTTTCTGAGGCGACGGCCTTTTTTTGTTTCGCACGAGGAAAGGAGACCAGGAATGCGCATTGATAAATATTTGAAGGTGAGCCGGATTATTAAGCGTCGGACAGTGGCGAAGGAGGTGCTCGATCAGGGTCGCGTGTCCGTGAACGGGCGCGTGGTCAAGGCCGGTTATGAGGTGAAGGTGGGCGACCAGATCGTGCTGGACGTGCCAGGGGGGCCCCGCCAGGTAATCGTGGAAGCCATTCGGGAAAACGTGCCCGCCAAGGAGGCTGAATGCTTGTACCGGGAGGTCTAATCGGGAAGGCCCATCGCATACCCTGAGGAGAGGAAATCTCTCCGGAAAAGGGGTTCGTCCGATGGATGAAAAGCGGGGGCATTCAATAGCACTGGTGAATCGTCAGAGCCTGTCGTTGGAAGGCGTGCAACATGTGGATAACTTTGACGACGATACCATTGTGTTGTCCACGACGATGGGAACCTTGACGATTCGCGGTCATAACTTACGCATTCAAACGTTGGACCTGGATCAAGGGCACTTCGTCGCAGTCGGTGAGTTTGACGCGTTGCAATATGGTAAGAAGAAGCAGCGGGCCCAGAGCGGCAATGCTTGGAATAAAATTTGGCGCTAGGGGGGTCCGTGATGCCTCCGAGTGACGCGCTATTCATCATCGCGGTATG
>JAKADW010000310.1 GCA_021820165.1 Bacillota bacterium | reverse complement strand
GGCCCCCTATCGGTTGGACCAAGAAGATGTTCCGAATGCCCGCCAGCCGAATCGCCTCTGGGAGACTTTAGCGTGGGCTCTCCAGCGGTATCGACTCATCATTCTGGATCCCTTGCGGAGCTTTCATATCGCTGATGAAAACGCCAGTGATCGCATGAGTGCGCGTTTAAGCACTTAGATGCCTTGGTCCGCGAGTCCTCCGGGGCCATCCTGATTGTTCACCACACCGCCAAATCTTCGGGACGTACCGGGGACCAAGCCTGGATGGCACAGGGCAGTAGCGTCATGACCAATGATGTGCGGTGGCAAGGGCATCTGGTAGAAGGAAGGGATACGGGGGAAGTGGACGCCTTCTCATCGCCGACCACGTACTGCGCCGGCAACCGAACCCGATGGAGCAGGCGCGATTGATTCAGCGGTTGAAAGAGATGCTTGATATTAAAATTGGGCTTCCGATCCAGATCATAGAAAATAATTCGGACAAAATGTCCGAAGTAACTCTGATGGCAGGAGTCACGAACGAGCGTCAAGCTCGACGGCTCAATCGCCTCAACGCCCTCATCCCCCCGCTCCAAGCGCTGTCTTCCTCCTCCGGCCTCTTTGTAAGACATTCGGATAGCAGTGCGGTATGGATAGTCTGCAGAGGCTATGGTTATCGGTCCGCTCCGACCATGCTAACGCCCCATCGGGATTGGCGACCAATTCTGGGCCAACGCTGTGGTGACGCAGTTGCAGGCGCAGAAGTAGTAGGAGTATCCGATACCCCGCTCTCGTGGATGGCGGGGTTTTTTCGTGTGGCGAAAACGCAAAAGCACGAACGGTCGGCTATTATTGCAAATCGATCGGGGAGATGTCTAGATCACGAAGAATCTTACGCAATGTTCCGCGATCAAGGGGCCCCGAATGATGCGGGATGGTGGTATATCGTCGTGTCTGGGGACACCACCAAATCTCGTGCGAACCCTTGGCTTGACGGCGGAATTCACACCCGTGTCGTCGCAACCATGTCGTGAGTTCCCGATAGGTCAGTGAGGGTACGGAACTCATGCGATTGGAACGGTCACATGGCCTACCATCGGCAGAGTGGACCCTGGAGGTAGGCGCATTGGCCAAGGCACCCCGTCCTCGGCCATGGTTTCCAGTAGTATTCGCGCCACATCCATTACGCAGTCCAACGCTTCTCCCACTGTGGCACCCTCCGCATGACACCCGGGGATCGTAGGACATACGGCCAAATAACCGGGACTCTCTTCTTGCGGGAAGATTTCGACCGGAACCATCAGTTGGTGGGGCATGCATACCCGTCCTCTCGGAAAAACTCTATACCTTTAGTATACGCTGTCGGGCGATAGACACAAGGCCCTACGGTATCAGTCGGCCCCGACAAGGCTGGCGCCCCATCGGGCCGTGCATTGGACTAGGGCATGGGCACCGTCTCGCTATGCAGAGACCGTGCGGGAAGGCCGGAGGGGGAAGGGATACGGGGGAGGTGGACGCCTCTGGACGCCTCCTGATCGCCGATAAAGTACTGCGCCGGCAACTCAATCCTATGGAGCGGGCGCGGTTGATTCAGCGGTTGAAAGAGATGCATGGGATTAAGCAGGGGAAGAAGGACTCTTCGGTCAAAATGACCGAAGAAGCCAAAGCGCTCGGCATCGGCCCGGAAACGGCCAAAAGACTCGTCCGTCTCAACGCCCTCATTCCGCCGCTCCAAGCGCTGGTGAGCGAAGGCCACTCCAAACCCCCTCTCTTCCGCCTCCGGCCTCTTGTCTCCCCCCAAGCAGGACTTTCTCGGCCCCATCGCAAATACTGACGCAGGTGATGCGAACCGATGCCTAACCGACCAAAAGAACCCTATGCGGTGAAGACGCGTAAACTCGCCAGCGGCAATTGGAAGGGCCGCGTGGTACGCTACGACCCCGACACCGGCAAACGACACGAATTCACGCAGACCTTCGATAACAAGAAGGCCGCGAAGAACTGGGCCGAGAAAGAGGCGCCACAATACCGTGAGGACCCTAATCGCAAGCCGCCGAGTGACGAGACGGTGGCGGACTTCGTTCAGGCGTGGCTAGACACGATGCGACCACCCCGGGTGCGAAACACGACATGGACGGCCTACAGACAAAAACTGCAATATGTCGTTTCAGCCTTAGTTACTCGTCTACTCCATGAGGTAACGACCCAAGACATTCAAGCGTTGTATGCAAACTTGGGTCAACAAATCAGCCCACGATCGGTCAATCACGTCCATCGTGTCTTATCCCAAGCATTGGGTGACGCAGAGGACTGGAACCACATCCTGAAGAATCCAGCGCGGCGTGCTAAGCCGCCTCGAGTGACTGAGCCCGAGCTACGTGTGCCTACGATGGACGAGTCTCGGATCTTGTTAGAGGCGGTAAAAGGCCATCGATTCGAAGCCTTATGGATTTAGCTGGTGTTCACAGGGACTCGTCGCGGGGAAGCGCTTGGCTTACGATGGAGTGATATCGACTGGAATGCCAACCAAGTTCACATTCGGCAAGCGTTGACGGGGGAGGCTAGCACT
>JAKADW010000013.1:12503-13832 GCA_021820165.1 Bacillota bacterium | reverse complement strand
TGGTCAAAGAACCCCTGGCCATCAAGTTTGTAATACTGGCGCGTGACGTGCTTCACGCCCCGCGTGAACCAGCGCTCCAACGCCAAATCAGAGGCATCCATGGGAGGGGCCGCCGCTTCGCCTTCCGCCTCCAAAAGACCATGTTCGACGTGCGCCACCACGACCATAAACTGACCGTCTCGGGACCAGATAAAGCTTTTGACGCCCCCCTGAAGGCGGGTAACCTGCTCTGCCTCCCCGCCAGCGAGCGGCAATCGCCAGACTTGGGCACTTCCCGATCGTCGACTTAAAAATCCCAGCCAGGCTCCATCAGGCGATGGTAACGGGTACGTATCCTCCGGTCCCACAGTCAAACTGGTAACCTCTCGGGTGTCAAGCATCATTCGCATAATCCGACTCTGAGACCGGTTATTGCGCTTATCCAACCACGATTCCACGAAGTAGAGGCATTCCCGGACGGGGTCGAAAGTAGGCATGCCCCAGGTTCGTATGCCCCACAAGTCCTCGATGCGCACAGTGATCCCTCCTTAAAAGAGAAAAGCGGAGCCGGCGTTTGGCTCCGCTCCTCCCTCTCTTACCCTTGGCGGCCCGACTGGACCAGGGTCCTCACATCTTTCGGCGTTACAGGCAACGTGTCAACCATCCCGCCAAACGGCTCGAGCGCGTCGGAGATAGCGTTGACTACGGCCGCGGGTGCGGCAATGAGGGACCCTTCTCCCATTCCCTTAATGCCCCCCTCACCCTCCGAGGGTGTCTCCAGATGGCGAATCGCCATGCGCGGCACATCCGTGCTTTCCGGCAGCAAGTAATCCAACAAGGACGTCGTCACCAATTGCCCATCCTCGTTATAGCGCAACGCTTCGAGCACCGCCGCGCCGATTCCTTGAGCCACTCCACCGTGAATTTGCCCTTCCACAATGGTGGGGTTAATTAAGCGGCCGCAATCGTTCACCACCGCATATCGCGTCACCTTGACCACGCCGGTAGCCGGATCTACCTCGACTTCCGCAATGTGCGTACCATTCGAGAAGGTCACCGGTCGCTTGGGCAGATAACGGGCCGTCAGTTCAAGACCTATGGGCAATCCCTCGGGAATCTTCTTGACGTTGGTGTAGGCTGTCTCGGCAATGGTGCGAATGGTAATGGAACGATCAGGAACGCCCGCCACCCACGCTTTCCCATCTCCCAACTCAATGTCCGCTTCGCCCGCTTCCAAGAGTGCTGCCGCGTATTTGACCAGCCGTTCCCGCATTTGCCGACCGGCCACTAACGCCGCACCGCCCCCGATGGGTCCCGAGCGGCTACCGCCAGTTCCTCCACCGTAGGGCG
>JAKADW010000013.1:0-12493 GCA_021820165.1 Bacillota bacterium | reverse complement strand
CCCGTGAAGGATGACCACGTCCTCAAAGGGTACACCCAGCTGATCGGCTATTATTTGCGCCATGGTGGTTTCGTGTCCTTGGCCTGAAGGTCCAAGCCCCAAGGCCGCCGTCACCTTGCCCGACGGCTCCATGCGGATGGTACAAGATTCGTACCCCACCGAACCTGCCTCCGATGACGCCATGGCGGTCGGCTCGACAAATACGGAAATACCGACTCCGAGGTACTTCTCCTGGCGGCGTGCCTCAGCCTGGCGCTGACGAAATCCAGGATAGTCAATGAGGCGCAAGGCCTCTTCCATCGACTCGAGGTAAGAACCCTCATCGTAAATCATGCGGGCCGCGTTGCGATACGGGAACTGCTGTTTTTGAATCATGTTGCGGCGCCGCACCTCGGCTGGGTCAAGGTGCAGTGCACGAGCCACCCGGTCCACGATCCCCTCTTGAATGAACGATGCAATCGGCCCCCATACTCCACGATAGGCGCCCAAGGGGGTTTTGTTAGAGTAGGTGCAGTCGATGGTCGTCGCCAGGTGGGGGATATCATACGGTCCAGTTAATACCCGGGAGGCCAAGCTGGTTTCACCCACAGCCCCCGAGAATGGGTAGGCCGGGAACGCTCCTCCATCTGCCATCAAGTGATCCCGGATGCCGATGATTTTGCCCGTATCATCAAACGCAACGTCCACATCGTGAATATCATCGCGAGCATGCACGTCGCTCAATAGCGACTCCAGTCGGTCCGACACCCATTTGACCGGCTTTTTCAGTTTTCTTGCCGCCGCCGTGACCACGATATCTTCCGGGTAGCAGTTGGCCTTCATCCCGAATCCGCCGCCAACCTCCGGGACAATCACTCGCACCAAGTGCTCGGGGATTTGCAAGAAATGACTAATATCCTCGCGCATGCGGTGAGGTGATTGAGTGGAGGCATAGACGGTAACCCGACCGCTGGCGGCATCAACCATAGCCGCCGTGCCGCGGGGCTCCAGCGACACGGCCGTCTGCCGGTTGGTGCGAAAGGTGGCGCTTAAGTGATGAGCAGCCTGATTAAAGGCCTCCTCAAATCCAGGGGTGCTGTACTCTTTGTGGAAAAAAACGTTTTCGGCGTGCTGGTGCACGCGACGCGGCGTTTCCAATATCGCCTGCCGCATATCTAAGACGGGCTCTATGGGCTCATATTGCACCCTCACCAGTTCAGCCGCGTCTTCTGCCAGGTACCGGTTCTCGGCCACAATGGCTACCACCGGCTGGCCGACGTAGTACACGGCCTCTTGGGCAAGCACCGGCTGGCCGACTTTATAGGTGTCGCGCTCCCAAAGCAACACCGGACAGTCATGGTACGTGAGCACCGCGTGCACTCCAGGCATGCTCCGAGCCTGGTCGACGTCAATCCGGACAATTTTCGCCGCCGCATGGGGTGAGCGCACGAAGGCCACCTCCAACATCCCGGGAACTTGGATGTCATCCATGTAGCGCGCTTGACCGGACAAGAGACGCGGATCTTCCACCCGGGATACCCGCGCTCCCATCATTTGTGGCCTCATCGCCTGTGCCATTACTTCTCCCCTCCCCTTTGAGCCGCGTCCAGTACCGCGTCAACAATAAACTGATATCCCGTGCAGCGGCACAAATTCCCCGTCAGGGCCGCGCGAACGGCCTCCTCGTCTGGATGCGGGTTCCGTTTCAATAACGCCTCGGCCGTAAGCAGCATCCCTGGGGTACAGTATCCGCACTGAAGCGCATGATGGGCCCGAAAGGCCTCTTGAAGCGGTGACAGTCCCTCGTCCGGTGTCACCCCTTCCACGGTGACGATTTCCTGACCCTCTGCCTGCACGGCAAACATCAAACAACTGCGCACAGGTTCACCATCCAACAGCACGGTGCATGCCCCACACACCCCCTGTTCACAACCGACATGCGTACCCGTGAGTCCCATTTGATGACGCAGCACATCGGCCAGCGTCCACCGCGGGAACACATCGGCCTCAAATTCTCGGCCGTTAACGGACAGATGAATGGATTGACGCTCTTCCACTGATGCCATGCTTAACCCTCCTTGAGCGCGTCCTGGTAGGCACGTTCCGCCACCGTGGCCGCCACTTGGTACTTGTACTCGTCTTCGGGGTCTAAGGCGTTCTGGCGACAAAGCGCCTCGAACTTGGCCTCGCGTCCCGCTGCATCACTTGGCCAGGCGTCAGTCGCCTGTCGCTCAGGACGCCCCAGAAGCCCAAACCAGGTGACCGCACCTCCTCGTTGCCCGACTTCCACGTAGGCGCCCACCAAGGCGAAATCCCCCGGTCGGCGAGCCACCTCGTCAAAGCCCATCCGACGTGGTCGCAAGGGAAATTCGATCCGAACCAAGAGTTCATTTTCAGAAAGCGCGGTGGTGTAAAAGCCCTGAAAAAATTCCTGGGCAGGAATGGTCCGCTCCCCTTCCGGTCCCCGGATGAGAAGGGTGGCCTCCAAAGCGACCAAGGCCGCCGGCAGTTCTCCCGCGGGATCGGCATGCACAACGCTTCCCCCAATGGTACCGCGGTTCTGAATCGCCCAGTGGCCAATATGGCGCGCCGCCTTCTGCAACACCGGTAGGACTTGGCCGACTAAGGCGTCTGAGGCCAGCACGCGGTGGCGCGTAAGCGCCCCTACCCTTAAGACCCCGCCTTCTTGGGTCACTCCTGATAGTTCCTTGACGTCATTAATATCCACCAGTTTTTCCGGGCGGCTCAAGCGAAAGTTCATGAGCGGCACTAAGCTCTGTCCGCCGGCAATCACTTTAGCGCCGGGTTCGGCTAATGCGGCGATTGCCTCGTCTACGGACCGGACTCGCTGATACTGAAATGCTGCCGGTTTCATATTCACCGTCTCCCTTTCCTGTTAGCGTCTAAATGACTCCCCACTCAAAAGCCAAGCGCGTGAGGCTTCGTCGATCGGCCCCTGCGACCATCTTCCGCGCGTAGTGGCGGGCCATGACCAAAGCTCGCGTACGCGGTTCAAACCCGGTCGTCACCATTAAGGGATTAATCCAGAGAATGGATTCCGTCCGGCTCGCCATCTCGCGTAGAGATCTCCCCAACCGCTCCGGGTCTCCGACATCCCACCCATCCGAAATGATGACCACCTTCGTGCGGGGCGACAAAAGCTGCCCTCCATGCTCTGCTACAAAGGTTTCAAACACCTGCCCCATCGCCGTTCCACTGCCCCATCCACTCGTCTTTTCGTACAGCGTGCGGACCGACGCACGATAACTGGCGTTCATGAAGGGCGTCAAATTCTCAATCGCTGTGCCAAATCCAAACACCTGGACGTCGGCCGACAGCGACACCAAGCGATAGAGCCAGGGATAATACCAGCCCACGTAGGCGGCCATCGACCCGGAAATGTCCCATAGTACGACCACGCGCCCTTGACGGGCCGGCTCCCGCCGCCAGATTAACTGGCCGTCTTGGTGGCCCATCCTCGCCCAGCGTTTTAAGGTCCGCCGCCAGTCAACCCGCTGACGGGGCCCTCGGGCTTTCCCGCTCCGCGCTGGTCTATCATACCGAACGACCTGAGACCACTGTTGAAGCCAGTCCGGCAGTCGCTCGGGAAGCCCCGCATTAATGGTATGCCCCGCCCCCCAACTCGCCCGGGTACGACGAAAGACCAGAGCGTCCTCCTCGCCGACGTCGGCCCCGTCCTCCATACCTTGGGAGGTCGAGTCGGCCATCGGGCTTCGCGCCCCGGCCGTCGGTGCCGTCAGTCACGTACTCGGATCGACCAAGAATTCCATGCGCTCGCGCACACGTTCCAAATCCAGCGCGTCCTTAACGACCAGTCCCAAGGTCTTTTCAATCCAAGACCGCTCCCACAGGGTGAGGCCCTCCAAGGCCGCGGCCTTGGCCCAATCAATGCTCTCGGAAAGCCCAGGCGGCTTAATGAGATCCCATTGTCGCATAAGGCGCACAGCATCAACCACCCGTTGGCGGACCGCATCCGGGAGTTCCGGAACATGATATTGCACAATGTCGCCCTCGCGATCGCGATCCGGCCAATCCACGAATACATAGAGACATCGACGGCGCAAGGCGTCGGAGAGCGGACGCTGGCGGTTCGAGGTCAGCACCGTGAGGGGCGGATGATCGGCGCGAATTGTCCCATGCTCGGGCAAGGAGATCTGAAACTCGCTCAGATATTCTAGCAGGAGTGCCTCAAAAGCTTCGTCGGCGCGGTCGACCTCATCAATCAACAACACAGAATCGGGATTCCGCACGGCCCGTAAGAGGGGTCGCTCGAGCAGGAACTCTTCACTGAAAGGATCAACCGCTTGATCCTGATTCATGCGGACCCACTGCACGTGATAGTTCCAATCGTAGAGCGCCTCATTGGCACCCAACCCTTCATAACAGGATAACCGGATGAGCGGGCGGTTCAATCCGCGCGCTGCCGCGTATGCCAGCATGGTTTTGCCCGTGCCGCTCGGACCTTCCAGCAGCAACGGTCGCCCCATCTTAACGGCCAGTCCCACCATTAGGGCCATGTCGGCGGGTGCCAAGTAATCCCCTTGGCGCAGTATGTTCTCCCATGACGTATCGGTCTTCACCGGAACCCCCCTCGGCTGCCGACTTCCTATTCGGAAGCCCTCGCGAATAGTTTGGCGGTTTGTCCTGCCGAAATCAAGGGAAGCTCCATGACAAAAGACGGTCGGAAACCGACCGCCATCTATGTACTTACTGTACTAGATTCCCAGTTGGTGGCGCCGCGTGCGTCGTCGCTGTTTCAGTCGCGACCTCCGTGCCTCAGTCAAATGGCGAACCCCGGGCGGATATAGCCGCACCAAGAGCGCTTGCGGAATCATCACCTGCAAGTTCCCGCAGAGGGTGCACTGCCGCCCTTGCACGACCGTCACCGTGGCGCTCGGCCCTTCAATCGTTAATGGCCCCGTGACCACCACATCTTCTGACCCGCAAGTGGGACACCGTTCGTCTAGCACGAAATTCCCTCCTCAAATCTTCATGCTCTCACCACCTCTTTCTTGGTTGGCTGTGGAAAATCCTGCCGTTACACACACATCATCCACAGTTTTTAAACACGGTTATCCCCAAAATATCCACATCAATCGACATCCTCAAAGTCTAATCGTGGCCCCGCTTTTAGCCGATTCGGGCTCCCCCGACTACCGTACCTCGCACGCGAAGGCCGTCAAAGTCGCTGTGGATAAGTGCGACGCGGGGGTCGCCATCCCAGAGTGTCAAATCCGATAGGTAGCCAGGCGCCAGCACCCCCGCTGGCCTCCCGTCAATCAGGGCCGGTGTCCGGGTATAGGCCGCCAGCGCCTCATCGGGCGTCAACGCTTGTTCCGGGTGCCAGGCGCTTTCACCTGGCGCGGCCTGATGAACGGCCGCCCAAAGGCCCAGAATTGGGTTGGGACTGGCCACCGGAGCGTCAGAACCGAAGACCAACGGGATTCCGCGGTCGACGATGTCACGGAATCGAAACGCCGCGCGGCTACGACGCGCTCCCCACTTCCGCTCCGCTATCGCCCGGTCGACCATCAAATGCACCGGCTGCATAGAAAGCGCGGTGTCACTCTCTGAAATCGCATCCAAATCCTCATCGGCTATGAGTTGCGCATGTTCGATGCGAGAACGTTGGCCATCCCCCAACGCGGGGGCGTGAGCCAACGCGCGCTGAGCTTCCTCAACCGCCCGATCCCCGATGGCGTGAACCGCCAATAGAAGGCCAGCCTCGTGAAGCCGTGCCGCTTCTGCTTCTAAATTTTTATGAGGTCGGGCGTCGATGCCGTAATTCTTACCATCGTCACAATAGGGTTCCTTCAGCCAAGCGGTGCCCGACCCCAAGGCCCCGTCCAAGAACCATTTAATGCCCAGAATGCGCACCCACTCGTCGCCGAATCCCGCGCGCATCCCTAAGTCCAACAACGACGAAGCATGGTCTGCCCGCAAAAACACGCCGGCACGCAAAACCCGAGGCCCGGCCATGAGGGCCGCGAGACCCCGGCCATTTTCGATTGTTGTCACCCCGGTTAGGCCGAGTTTAGCCGCTTCGCGCATTCCACGCGCCAAGTCTTCCTGGGGCTCGGTGTCATCCTGTGCCATGGCGCGTTCCTGGGCGGAAAATGCCTCGGCTTCCCGAATAATCCCGGTCCAGCGGCCATGCACGTCCCGGTCGCCGGGTGCATCCGACAGGCTAAACCCCAGACGCTCGAGAGCCACCCGATTAAGCCAAGCCGTGTGGTAGTCCCAGCTCATCAAAAGCACCGGGTGGCCCGGAGCCAGCCGGTCAAGAACCTCCGCCCGCGGAGGCTCCGAGAACCGCACCCGATTCCACCCTGCACCGAGAATCCACTGGCCCGCGGGGAGACAGTGCGCCCGCTCCCGTACTGCCTGGGCGACCTCGTCTAGCGTGTCATCGGGACTAAAGTTCAGCCGACGAAAACTACGCCCGTAATCCAAGAGGTGTATATGGCTGTCCCAGAGCCCCGGGGTCACAAAGGCGCCCTCTAAATCGTGGACCGGATCGGTGCTTCGCCGTTCCGCCAGGAGTCTCTCATCGCCGGAGAACAGTATCCGCGAGCCCTCGGTGACGAGAACCGTGATCTGAGGATGGGCTGATGTGAAATGCGTCCAAAAGGTCGGCAAGCGATCGCCCCACTTCTAAGCGGGGCCGCGGTGCACCCCGCCATCAATGTCGAGGCTAGTCCCGGTGACCAGGGCTGCCTCCTCTGACATCAAAAATACCACAGCGTGGGCGATATCCTGAGCCACGGGTAGGCGGCCAAGCGGACCGGACGATCTGAGAGCCCGTTCGGCCTGGTCTACTGTGGTGCCGTTCAATTGCGCATATCCGCGAGCCATCTCCCGTAATAGGCCGGTGTCGGTCGCTCCGGGATTGACGGCCACCACCCGAATTCTCCCTGGTGCGAGGTCATCGGCGAGAATTTTCGTCAGTCCGCGAAGCGCCCCATTGATGGCAGTACCCGGGGCTAGGCGCGGATTGGGATCCTTTCCGGCCACGCCAAGAATATTGACGATGACGCCCCCCGGGGACCTAAGCTCGGGCACCACGGCCCGAATCATCGCCAAATAGCCCCAAAACTTCACGGCCATATCCTGCTGCCAAATACTCCAGGGAATTTCTAAGGCATGACCGACGGTCGCACCCCCAGCACAGTTGACGAGCCCATCGAGCGGCCCGCCCAGCCCCCGGCACGCGCTCTCTACCAGCGTCGTAGCCGTGCTCTCTTGGCCATCGATAAGCCCCACCACGCCGATGGCGTGTCCCGGAGCGCTCTGGGACAGGTCCTCTACGGATCTTTGCACGCGTGCCTCATTCCGGCCTACTATCGCCACCTGCGCTCCCCTATCCACCAGTTGCTGCGCGATGGCATAGCCGATACCCCGGGTTCCTCCGGTTACGAGGCAACGAAAGTTTTCCCATCGGGTCAAATGCCTCCCCCCCATCCGTATCACCCTATGGAAGGGAGCGCCCATTGATGCCAACAAGAAAAGCCGCCTGCAACCGGCAGGCGGCACTTTTCCGCTGGATGCCCTAAAACACGGGGCGCTCTCGCCAGGTTCCGAACACATCTTTCATCGCCTGGGAAATTTCCCCTTCTGTCGCTCCGGCACGGACACAGTCAATAATCGCCGGCATCAGCGGTGCTGTCGGATCCTGGCACCGATCCCGCAACGTCCCAAGTGTCCGTTCCACCGCCGATGCATCCCGACGGGAACGCCAAGCGGCGACTTGGGCCACCTGTTCTTTTTCGATCGCCGGATCAATCTTCAAGATGGGGATCTTTTCCTCGGTGGGTTCCTGAAACGCGTTAACTCCCACCATAATTTGTTCGTGGTTCTCGAGTTCCTTTTGGTAGCGATAGGAGGCTTCAGCGATTTCCCGCTGGAAAAACCCGTTTTCGATCCCATTCAGCACACCGCCCATCTCGTCAATGCGCTGGAAGTATTCCTCTGCTTGCCGTTCCATCTCGTCGGTTAACGCTTCCACAAAATAGGAACCCGCCAACGGATCCACGGTGTTGGTCACGCCCGTTTCATAAGCAATAATCTGCTGGGTGCGAAGGGCAATCTTAACCGCCTTCTCCGTGGGCAGCGACAAGACCTCGTCCATAGAGTTGGTGTGCAACGATTGGGTTCCCCCGAGGACGGCAGCCAAGGCTTCAAACGCGGTACGGACAATATTATTCTCGGGCTGTTGGGCCGTTAACGAACATCCGGCTGTCTGGGTATGAAAACGCATGGTCCAGGCCTTGGGGTTCGTGGCTCCGTATTTTTCTTTCAGATGTCGCGCCCAAATTCGGCGTGCCGCACGGAATTTGGCGATTTCCTCAAAGAAGTCAATATGCGAATTAAAGAAGAAGGACAGCCTCGGCGCGAACTTATTAACATCCAGGCCCGCTTTGATTCCTGCTTCCACATAGGCAAATCCGTCCGCTAATGTGAAGGCCAACTCCTGGGCAGCTGTCGCTCCCGCCTCGCGAATATGATAGCCGCTAATGCTAATCGAATTCCATTGGGGCACGTGCTCGGTGGCAAATGCCATCATGTCAACAATCACTCGCATGGAGGGACGAGGAGGAAACAGCCACTCCTTTTGGGCGATATACTCCTTCAAAATGTCCGCCTGCAAGGTCCCCCGCAACTTGTCCCATGAAACACCTTGCCGCTCAGAAGCCACCAGATACATGGCCCAGATAATGGGGCCAGGACCATTGATGGTCATTGACGTGGACACCTGGTCCAGGGGAATATCTTGAAAAAGACGCTCCATGTCGGCGACCGTGTCAATGGCCACGCCTTCGCGGCCCACTTCTCCTAAACTATGAGGATCGTCGGAATCGAGCCCCATTAAGGTGGGCATGTCAAAGGCCACCGACAGTCCCGTCTGGCCGTGATCCAAGAGATAGCGAAACCGCTGGTTGGTTTCCCGGGCTGTGCCAAATCCAGCGAATTGGCGCATCGTCCAGAGCCTACCCCGATACATGGTCTTATGAATGCCGCGCGTATAGGGGTAACTACCGGGGCTGCCAATCATACCAGGATCGGGCAAGTCCTCGGCTGTATACGTGTCCTTAATGGGAATCCCGGACAAGGTCCGGTATTGCCGATTTCCCCGATATGGGTCGGAACTTTCGGAAAACCCGCGCCCCTCCGGTTTCTGATAATCGACCGCCATCATTATCCCCCTTTCTTAAGCGTGAACCCGATGGATGGCATGTAAGGCCTCTAACCGCCCCTTGACGTGCTCCAAGGCCACTTCCATGGTAGATCCTCCGCGACGGTCCGCCTCGTCAAAAATGGCCAGCAACACGTCATAAATGGCCTCGATTTGATGGCGCACGCGTTCAACATGGTATCCCTGAATCTCGTTGGCCACTTGAATCAATCCACCCGCATTGGCGATAAAGTCGGGCGCATACAAAATTCCGCGCTTGGAAAGCGCCTCGGCCATACCGACCTCTTCCAACTGATTGTTGGCAGACCCCGCAATAACCTGACATTTCAACCGGTCGAGCGTCTCGCTATTAATCACGTTTCCGAGGGCACACGGCGAAAACACATCGCACTCCGTTTCCAGGACCGCCCAGGGATCGGTGGGCTCAATCCCGAGTTCCGAGGCGACGCGGCCGACGACGTGCGGATTGATATCGGCAGCGATCACCTCGGCCCCCTCCTCGACGGCACGTCGAGCGACATGATAGCCGACCTTGCCCAGCCCCTGGATTGCCATCCGCCGCCCCTTAAGCGAAGGAGAGCCATAACGGTGCATGAGAGCTGCATGAATCGCCTCGATCACACCGAGCGCGGTATTGTCTCCGGTGTCGCCCGATCCCCCATACGCTTGAGGCAACCCTACCAAATAGCGGGTTTCCTTCCACGCATGGACAAAATCATCTTCCGAGGTGCCGACATCTTCGCCCGTGCGATAGCGGCCGTGTAGCGTTTCAAGAAACCGCCCCAAGGCGCGAAAGAGCAAATCCGTCTTGTCGGTCGCCGGATCCCCGATGATGACCGTTTTACCTCCACCGAAGTCCAACCCTGCCGCTGCAGCCTTGTATGTCATCCCTTCAGACAACCGCAAAACATCTGTCAATGCGGCCTCCTCCGAGGCATAGGGCAACATTCGGCACCCGCCCAACGCGGGGCCTAAGGTGGTGTCGTGAATGGCGATAATCGCCTTCAATCCCGAGGCACGGTCGTAGTTGAAAATCACCTGTTCGTGACCCCGGCGTTTCATCTCCTCAAATATGTCCATAAGCTCCGACCCTAAGGGTCGTCCGCTCACCGCCTTTACGAGGGTGCTGACGCTGACTCCATTATAAATCAACCACGCGCTCGACGGGATCCCCTGTGTCGGCACCAATGCGGAGGGCAACGTCTGCAGCCCCACCAAAAGGCATGACCCACGCCACTCCCGATGGGGCTCGGTGATTAGGCCAATCGGTCACCTCTTTTATCTCCCGGACCGGACGCAAGACCCCGATTGGCGTACCCTGGGCCCCTTGGCCCATGGGGTTGTCGCGAAGCAACTGCTGCACCGCTCGTACGTCAAGACCCGGCGTTTGGGCCAGCACCTCGCTCCCCACATCGTTGACATCCACCACCGCGGCCTCACACCCAAACCGCCTCTGGATGCTCGCCAACACATCCTCTGGATGATGCGGTGCCAGAACAATATATTTGTTAAAAGGGGGAATCGTGGTAGGGCCCGGCCCATCAATGGACGCCACCCGGCGCCCGGCAATGCGATAGAAGCCACCACTCCGGCCCATAAAACGATCCAATGCGCCCGCTACCGCCGCCGCCAGGATGCGCAGGCTACCTGCCTCGCGGATGGCCATTTCCATAGTCTCAGGCCGCCTCAGTCCGAGACCATATCCCAACGGCCGCACCCGCCGGGCCAGAAATCGCGCCATCGCCCGAGGCTTCACGCGGCTTAACAAGACCACCCGACCCTCGGAAACGGCGACCACTTTCTCGCTCAACACCAAGATGTCCTGGGGCTCCAAACGCCCCACCAAGTATGGAGCTAGCGTCTCCACGAGACGTTCTCCGGGCCGCACTAAGTGGGTTTTGATAACCCAGCGGCGAAAGAGCGTCTGGCCGCTACTCCGGACCGGCTTTTCCAGCCATCGCCCGATATGATGTTCATCCTGTACCGTATTCTTCACGGCGATCGCTCCTCGCTTTGAAGACTACTGCACGGTATTCAACTTCACGCCCGGGTGTCACGTATTCGCCGAAGGAGCTCACTGGCATCCCTGTTAAGAGACGGCAAGAGAGGAAAAAAGGCCCCGAGTCTCACTCGAGGCCTCCTGGTTACAGCGGATAGCGGTTGAGCATTTCATGAATGGCGCTCGAGAGCTCGAGCGCTTCTCCTAAGGGGCGTTGCCAGACGTTCCGGCCAAAAATCAACCCCGTGGCCCCCGCCTTCATGCAGGCTTCCGCTTTTTCCAAAGCCGATGCCCCGGCCCCGCGTTCCCCGCCAGCGAAAATCACCAAGGAATTCCCCGCCGAGCGAATGACCTGTTGTAACGCGTCCTCGGTCGTCCAATCGCGTTGATACGCCTTAGGTGCCAACTTGAGCTTCTCAGAGTCCACCTTTGGCACATTGAGCTTGATGACGTCCGCCCCGAGCTCCTGAGCAACACGAGCCGCATAGTCCACCGCATAAACGGTGTCCTTGCCGCCTTTGGCCTCGATAGCGGAGCCTCGCGGATAAGACCAAACAACCACCGGCATGCCGTAGCGATCAGCCTCTTCACGTATCCGACGAAATTGCTGAAAATCTTCGTCTTGCCGAGGAGAGCCGACATAGAGGGTGTAGCCGACGGCGTCTGCACCCAAGCGTACGGCATCCTCGACGGAGGCAATTTGCGGTGAGAGCGGAGCCTCGTCGGAGGGAATTTCCGTTTTGCCATTGAGCTTCAAAATCAATGGGATTTTTCCGGCATATTGGGGGTAGTACTTTTCCGCCAGGCCGATCTGACAGGCTATAGCCGAAAACCGACCTTCCACGGCAACCTGGAATTGAAAATGCGGGTTTTGACTTTCGGGAGCATCAAAGAAATCGCGCGGACCATGTTCCAGTCCCTGGTCGATAGGAAGAATCATCAATGTGCCGTTGGCCGGTCCGGTTTCGTAGAGCAGTCGATAGAGGCGTGCCTTCTTGCCCGGCGCCAGGTTCAACGCATCCAAGTGAGGCCGATTTGCCACGTGATCCCAGTCCTTTCGTCGGTAGATTCCCCGAGGCTTCGCATCCTCGTCGGGAAAATTGTACCATAGCTCTTAGATTGCAAAACTTGAATCCCATCGCGAGGAGAGACTATGTTCACGACAACAACGGCAATTCAATACCGGCTCAGTGTGCCCAATCCGCGCTCGCACTACTTCCATGTCGAAGCGCATTTTCCTGGCCCCTTTCCTGAAGAATTCGAGGTGGCCTTACCGGTGTGGACGCCCGGTTCCTATTTGG